>CANRDC010000006.1 GCA_947629245.1 uncultured Oscillospiraceae bacterium
AGCAATAAGGTGAAATACACCGTCGAGCTGGCGGCTCCCACGGTGAAGATCGCCCAGACCAGCGGCGGCATCCAGGTCACCTGGAACGCTGTGTCCGGCTCTTCCCGGTACATGGTGTATTACAAGGAGAACGGCGGCAGTTGGCAGAAGATAGGGACCACGGCCAAGACCAGCTACACCCGCGCGGCATCCAAGCTGAAAGCCGGGGCCACGTATCAGTTCACAGTCCGCTGCTGCGCCGCCGACGGCAAGACCCTGCTCAGCGCCTACCAGGCCAGCAATAAGGTGACATACACAAAATAACGCAAAAATTTGAATGGGCGCGTCCTCGGACGCGCCCATACTTTATGGAAAGTCACCCTTGTGTAAAGGGGGGCTTTTGCTTTGTCGGAGTCTGTCCCCTTACACAGGGGAGGCGTTCCATAAGGAAGGGAGCTAAAGCCTCCCTTTTCAGTTGATCTTCAAAGTCTCCCAGAGGGAGTTGATGTAGTCCAGAAGCTCCCCGTCCAGATTCCGGTAGGCGTAGGCGTTGTACTTCTCGGCAAAGTCGCCCCAATCGGGGTAGAGGATGGCCATGGCGTCCTCGCCCATCTCGTCGATGTAGTCCTCGTTCTCATACACCAGGGTGTTGGGGGAGGCGTACCAGGTGTACTCGGCGTTGGCGATGGCGGGCTCCTCGCTGAGCATGAAGTTGATGAAGATCTCCGCCAGCTCCTTATTCTGGCAGCAGGTGGGGATGCACATGGCGTCGATGTAGAAATTGGTGGGCTCGGGGTAGTAGAACCGCAGGTCCACATTCTCCGCCTCGGCGTCCAGCATGGTGAAGTAGTCCCCGGCGTAGTAGGCGGCCACGGCGGCCTCGCCGGACTCCATCATGTTGTATACCTCGTCCTGTACATAGCTGCGCACCACGCTCCGCTGGGCCAGCAGGTCCTCCAGGGCCGCGTCCCACGCCGACCGGTCCGTGGTGTTCACGTCCAGCCCCGCCCGGTACATGGCCGTGCCGAAGGCGTCCCGGGAGTTGTTGAACTGGAGGATGCGCCCGGCATACTTGTCGTTCCACATCAGGTCCCAGCCGCCCGCGTCGGCCTCGTCCACCTCGTTGGCGTTGTAGATGATGCCCACGATGCCGTAGGCGTAGGGGACGGAGTAGGCGTCCTCCGGGTCGTAATACAGGCCGTGGAAGTTGTCGGCGATGTACTTGTAGTTGGGGATGTTGTCAAAATCCAGGGGCAGGAGCATGTCCTCCTCGATCATCCGGGCGATCATGTAGTCAGAGGGGATGACCACGTCGTAGCTCACCGCGTCAAAGGACAGCTTGGCGTACATGTCCTCGTTGCTGGCAAAGGTGGTGTAGTTCACCTGCACCGGGCGGCCGTACTCCTCCTCGTACCAGACCTCGAAGGCCTTCACCGTGTCCAGAGTGCCCTCGGAGCCGTCGGAGATGTACTCGCCCCAGTTGTAGACGTTCAGCACCTGGGGCTTGTTGTCCGTCTCGGTGACGGCGAAGATCACCGCCGCCGCCACCGCGACCACGGCCAGAGAGCCGCCGCAGGCGTAGAGAATGCGCTGCTTCCGGGGGTCCCTGGGGGGTCTGCCGGACGCGGCACGCTTGGCCTTCCGGGCGGCCCGGAGCTTTTGGCTGTCCTCGCTGTCGGTCAGGTTGGACAGCAGCAGCAGGGCCAGTATGACGAAGAAAATGAGCGTCGCCAGCGCGTACATGTCCGGCGTGACCGTCTTTTTCGTCATGTTGTAGATACGGATGGGCAGTGTCTGGAAGCCCGTGCCGGTGGTGAAGTAGCTGATGACGAAGTCGTCCAGGGAGAGGGTGAAGGCCATGATCATGCCGGTGACGATGGCGGGCATGATCTCGGGCAGCTCCACCTTCCAGAATGCCCCCCAGGGCGTGCAGCCCAGGTCCATGGCCGCCTCTGGCAGGGACTTATCCATCTGCCGCAGCTTGGGCAGCACCTGCAAGATCACGTAGGGCAGGCAGAAGGTGATGTGGGCGATGAGAAGGGTGATGAAGCTCAGGCTGTTGGCGAAGCCGAACAGGCGGCTCGCGAACACAAACATGAGCATCATGGAGATGCCGGTGATGATGTCCGGGTTGATCATGGGGATGTTGGTGACCATGTCCATGGCCGAGCGCAGGTACTTGGAGCGCATCCGGTCGATGCCCACGGCGGCGGCGGTGCCCATGACGGTGGACACCCCTGCGGCGCACACCGCCAGCACCAGGGTGTTGCGCACGGTCTTTAATGTCTCCGTGTCCCGGAAAAGCTCTTTGTACCACTTCAGCGAAAAGCCGGAGAACACCGAAAGGCTCCTTGCCTCGTTGAAGGAGAACAGAAGCAGTATCGCGATGGGTGCGAACAGGAACACGAACATCAGCGCGGTGAAGATCTTCGACGCTTTTTTCATGCCGCCGCACCTCCGTAGGTGTACTTGTTGGTGAGACGGCGCATCACGGCCATGGCCGCCAGCAGCGCCACCATGAGGATGAAGGCGATGGCCGCGGCGAAGTGCAGGTTATTGGCGGTGTACTGGCCCTCAATGGCGTCGCCCAGAAGGAAGAACATGCCGTCGCCCAGCTTCTGGGAGATGTAGAAGGTGCTGATGGAGGGGATCAGGACCATGGTCACGCCGTTGACCACGCCGGGCATGCTCAGGGGCAGTATCACCCGCCGGAGCACCCCCATGGGGGCGCAGCCCAGGTCCCTGGCCGCCTCGATGAGCCGGTAGTCCATCTTGGCCATGATGGAGTAGAGCGGCAGTATCATGTAGGGCAGATAGTCGTAGACCATGCCGATGACCACGGCGGCCTCGGTGCCGATGATGTGCACCCGCCCCAGGTGGAGCTTGCCCAGGAGGTTGTTGAGGATGCCCGTGTCCTGCAAAATGGTCATCCAGGCGTAGGTCCGGATCAGGAAGTTCATCCACATGGGGATCATGATGAGGGTCATCATGGTCTTTTGGGCCCTGGGGGAGGACCGGGAGATGATGTAGGCCAGCGGATACCCCAGCAGCAGACAGACGATGGTGGAGATCACGGCCAGCTTCACGCTCCGCCAGGTGATGACCAGGTATGTGCGCACCTCGTCGGCGGCCCCGTCCGCCCCGGTCACCGAGGAGGTGGCGGTAAAGAAGCGGGTGATGTTGGCGGTGGTGAAGCGGAAGGCGTTGTCGGTGAAGGCGTAGTAGGCCACGAAGGCCAGGGGCACCAGGATGAAGATCACGGCCCACAGCTCGTAGGGCGCGCTGGCGACGCCGGTCACCAGATTGCGCCGGGCGGTCTTTTTCGTCATTCTTCCGCCTCGCTTTCCGCGTCGGCCAGCTCGTCGAACTCGTTGGAGAAGGAGGCGTAATCCCCGTACAGGCCGGAGTACTCGCTCTTTTTCATGATGTGGATGGCGTCGGGCTCGATGTACAGGCCGATGCGCTCGTCCACGCCCACATAGTCCGTGGTCTGGATCATCCACTTGAAGCCGCCGATGTCCACGATGACCTCATAGTGGACCCCCATGAAGGTGACGGAGGTGACCACGCCCCGGAGCATCCCGGCGTCCTCGGCCACGATGTCCACATCCTCGGGCCGGACCACCACGTCCACCGCCTCGCTGGGGCCGAAGCCCCCGTCCACGCACTCGAAGGTGTGGCCGGAGAAGCTCACCACCTTATCCCGCAGCATCACTCCGTCCACGATGTTGCTCTCGCCGATGAAGTCCGCCACGAAGGCGTTTTTCGGCTCGTTGTACACGTCCTGACTGGAGCCGATCTGCTGGATGCGGCCCTCGCTCATGACCACGATGGTGTCGGACATGGAAAGGGCCTCCTCCTGGTCGTGGGTGACGAACACGAAGGTGATGCCCGTGGCCTTCTGGATGTTTTTGAGCTCCTGCTGCATATCCTTGCGCAGTTTGAGGTCCAGCGCCGCCAGCGGCTCGTCCAGCAGCAGCACCCGGGGCTTGCCCACCAGGGCCCTCGCGATGGCCACCCGCTGCTGCTGCCCGCCGGACAGGCTGGCCACGGACCGGTGCTCGAAGCCCTTCAAAGCCACCATGGCGAGCATCTCGTTCACCCGCTGCTCCAGCTCGTCCCGAGGCGTCTTTCGCTCCCGGAGAGGGAAGGCTACGTTCTCGAACACGTTCAGGTGGGGGAACAGGGCGTAGCGCTGAAAGACCGTGTTCACATTCCGCTTGTGGGGCGGCAGGTCGTTGATGCGCTCTCCCATGAAGAGCACGTCACCGGAATCGGGGGTGTCGAAGCCGCCGATGAGCCGCAGGGTAGTGGTCTTGCCGCAGCCGGAGGGCCCCAGGAGCGTGAGAAACTCGTTGTCGTAGATGTCCAGACTGATGTTGTCCAGCACCACCTCGCCGTCAAAGGATTTGGTGATGTTTTTCAGCTCGATGATCTTGTCCATGGCGCGCCCTCCGGAAAATAAAAAAGTGGAATGTGCTGGGCACATTCCACTTGCGTAACGCACGGTTTTCCGTCCGCGAAAGACGGGGTCCGTCCCAATGGATTTGAGAGTTTTCCGAAAGCAAAGACGCCTTGCCCTACTCTTACTGACCATTTTACAAGTTTGCGTGCCGCCCGGCACCGGTTATAAAGTAACCAACTTATAAAACTTGAGCCCTGGGCGCTGCCGCCCAGCTCAATCAATAAGGCAGCTTCCGCTGCCGGCCGCTCACGCGGCGATCGGCGTTCGACCCGGCTGTCCGTGTGGCCTTAGCCGTCCCGGAAGGGGAGCGGCGGTCGCATCCTGCTTTGGAAAGACTCTTTCCAATTGAGACGGGAACATTCTATCAACACCTGTTCCCTTTGTCAATAGAAAAATCGAATTCCGGCGATTTGTTGAAGGGGACGGTCACGCCGCCGTACTCTTCTGTTATCCGCTCGACGGTATCGGCGGAGCAATACCCTATCCGCAGCTGGGGAGCATAGGAATATGCCTTGCGCGCCCATTCGTCCCCGGTCACGCGTCCGGCGTCGTCAAATGTGACGGTATAGTAGGAACTGGTGTTGTCCGGATAATCATACGTCCAGACAGCGGCGGCGCTCCTTCCGTCCGGAGCGTACGCATACGCACACTCCGCCGAGTATTCCGGCAGCAGGTCGCCGCCGTTCCAGGAAAATCCCTGCAGCCGCCCCTTCTCGTCACGCCGGTAGACGTAGACGCCGCTGTTGTCCGTCTTTTTTTCGGCCAGGCGTCCGTCCTCGTCGTAGGAGCAGGTGAATCCCTCTCCCGTCAGCACGCGGCCCAGCTCGTCGTATTCAAAGGAGAAGGGAGCCCAGCTGTTCCGGGTCAGGGAGCTGGGGAGCGTGCCGCCGTTTTCATAGGCGTAGACGTCCGTGCCCTCGCGGGTCTTCCCGCTAAAGTCAAGCCATGTGTAGTGGACCTGCGTGAGGCGCAGGGCGTTGGCGTCCCCGGTCTTATCCGCCTCGCGCGCCTTCGCGGCGAGGATGGTGACGGCCGGGCTTATGGCCAGAAGAAGGCCCAGAAAGTCACAGGCCGCCGTTCCATCCGTGAGCCGCGCGTAGTCCTGGCGGAGATCGGGGGCGGGCTTCGTCAGGAGAAGGGCCAAGAGGCCACGGATGCTTGCCGTATCTTCATCGTCGAGCCATGTGCAGGGGAATTGGGCAAGGACGTCGTCCCCGGCCGCCTCCGTCTCGGTCTCTTCCGCGGCGAGAGCGGGAACGCCCAGGCCCACGGCCAGGAGAAGGGCCAAAATCAATGACAATGCGCGTTTTTTCATGCTGTGGTTCCTCTCTTCCGTAAGATTTCGGCAGTGGGCCCGGAGCGGGTGCTCCGGGCCTTCCCGCCAAAACAAACAAAAGACGGCGCAGGGCGTTTTTCCCTACACCGTTGGAACGACAGCACGCGCCTCACGGCAACCAAATCGGCCCTTGTAAAACGGGGGGTGAACGGTTATAATGAGGCTTGGCGCAGTGATTCTGCTGTGTGGGAGGACTGCTCTCCTGCATAGGGGCGTGAGGTGGTGGTGCACTTCACGTCCCGCCTTTTATTTGTCTTGCAAGGTTCATTATAAAACCATTTTTCTTTCAATGCAGGCAGTTTTTCTCCGATATCCGCACATATTGCGAAAGGCGGGGCCGCGAGGCTCCGCCTTTCGCAATGCCGCTCACACCGGCAGGGGGAGGGTCTGGCCGGGCGTCGTGTCCAGGTCGATAGTCCGCCCGTTGA
This sequence comes from uncultured Oscillospiraceae bacterium, assembly GCA_947629245.1. GTDB lineage: Bacteria > Bacillota > Clostridia > Oscillospirales > Oscillospiraceae > CAJOIG01. Next base: position 6,209 of record CANRDC010000006.1, read on the forward strand.
CGAGAAGGCGGGCCGTGCCGCCCAGGCGGGACAGGATCGTGCCCTCCGTCACACGGCCCTGCTTCCAGCGGAAGCTGAGCGTGAAGCCGCCCCGGACGCGCACGCCCTCCAGTGCGCCCTCGGGCCAGTCCGGGGGCAGGGCGGGCAGCAGCCGGATGGGCCCCTGGTGGCTCTGCACCAGCATCTCCAGGATTCCCGCCGTGCCGCCGAAGTTGCCGTCGATCTGGAAGGGGGGATGGTAGTCGAAGAGATTTGGCAGGGTGCTTTTTGCTAGCAGGGCCCGCAGGTGCTCCCCGGCGGCCTCGCCGTCCCCCAGGCGGGCGAAGAAGTTGATGATCCAGGCCCGGCTCCAGCCGGTGTGGCCGCCGCCGTTGGCAAGGCGGCGCTCCAGCGTTTTCCGGGCGGCGGCCGCCAGCTCCGGCGTCCTCTCCGGGTCGATCTGCCAGCCGGGATACAGCCCGTAGAGGGGGGAGATGTGCCGGTGGCCCGGCTCCCACTCCTCATAGTCCTCCAGCCACTCCCGGATGCCCCCCGACGCGCCGGTCCGATAGGGCGGCAGCCGCCGCAAAAGCCCCGGCAGAGCCTCGGTCAGTTCGTCCCCCGCCTCCAATATCTCCGCGCACCGGAGCGTGATCTCGAACAGCTCCCGGATGATGGCGGTGTCCATGGTGGGACCCGCGCACACCGAGGTCTTTTGGCCGGTGGCCGGGTCGATGTAGCTGTTCTCCGGGGAGCTGGAGGGGGCGGTCACCAGCCAGCCCGTGCCGGGGTCCTCTACCAGCAGGTCCGCGAAGAAGCGGGCGCTGCCCTCGACGACGGGCCAGTATTGCCGGAGGAAGTCCTCGTCGCCGGTGTACAGATAGTGCTCGTACAGGTGGCGGCAGCACCAGGCCCCGCCGCACAAAAAACCGCCCCAGAGCGGGTCCTGTCCCGGCGCGGTGAAGCCCCAGGGGTTGGCCAGCACATGGGCCACCCATCCCCGGCAGCCGTACATGATCCGGGCGGTCTCGGCCCCGTGCTCCGCCAGGAAGGCGATGTAGCGGTAAAAGCTGTCCCCGTACTCCTCCAGGCCCGCCGCGTCCACGAACCAGTAGTTCATCTGCACGTTGATGTTGATGTGGTAATCCCCGGTCCAGGGGGCGGCCATGTCCCTGCACCAGACGCCCTGGAGGTTGGCCGGGAGACGGCCCCAGGCGGAGCCGATGAACAGATACCGGCCATAGTCGAAGTACAGCCGGACAAGGCCCAGGTCCCGCGCGCCCCGCCGGACCCGCTCCAGCCGCCGGTCCGTGGGCAGCGCCTCCAGCTCCGGGTCGGCGGGCAGCTCCAGCGCGCAGCGGCCCATGGCCTCCGTCACCCAGGCGGCCTCCTCCGCCAGCACCGCTTCAAAGCCCATGGTCCGGGCCGCGGCGAGCCGCTCCCGGCACAGAGCCTCCGGGTCCTCGGAGCGCCTGTAGGTGGTGGCGGTGGAGGTCCAGATGATAAGATAGCTCCCGTCGGATACAGTCAGCGCGCCGTCCCCGGCGGCGACGGTCCCGTCCGTGTCCACGCACACGACCGTGCAAAACCCCATGGCGCCGGGACCCCGCTGCAGGCCCCGGACCAGGATCCCGCCCGCTTCGTAGGAAATGTCGCACGATTCCCGGACAAAGCGCAGCGCGTACCGGTCCGCGCCGGTGACGCGGCTGGCGGTGACCTCCCGCCGGTGGGAGACGGTGTGTACCCGCCTGACGGGGCCGAAGCGGGTCTGCGCCGCGCCCCGGTCCAGGTCCAGCTCCCGGACATACCCGGAGGTGTCCGGGGCGGGGCTGTCGATGAAGAGAGACCCGGCGGTCTGATAGCTGCCGTAGTAGGCGTCGTCGCTGCCGCCGCCCAGGCATACCTGGTACTTCCGGCAAAGCGCCTCTGCCTCCTGGGGGCGGCGGTCGAACAGAAGCCGCCGTATCTCCGCCAGATGCTCCCGGCAGGCGGGGTCGTCCCATTGGGCGGGGTAGCCGCTCCAGAGGCTCTCCTCGTTGAGCTGGAGCTCCTCCCGCTCCGTGCCGCCAAAGACCATCATGCCCAGACTGCCGCCCCCCAGAGGCAGCGCCGTGTTCCAGTCCTCCGCCGGGCGGTCGAACCACAGCCGACGGGAAAGCCGCGTCCTGTCCATAAAAACGCCTCTTTTCTGTTGGGATAGGTCCGTCTTGCGCTTTGTCCGCGCGTCTGGGCGTATTATTCATCATTTTCCGGCAAAAAGCAACGGGGTCCCGATGGGTTTTGGCTTTGTCACCAAAGTGGGAGGAAAGAATTGTGCAAAACGACAAAAATGCCGGGAAAACCGGATACCTGATTGACGTGTTAGTGAATTTTTACTATAATTTCCGCATAGAGAAATCGTTTTCCATGTACCTATTGCCGGAGAGGTGAGTCGAAATGGTGACGCTGCGGATGCTGTCCCAGCGATGCGGCGTATCGGTGGCCGCGGTGTCCAAGGCCCTGAACGGCCAGCAGGGCATCAGCGCGGAGAAGGCCGCGCTGGTGCGCCGGATGGCGCGGGAGATGGGCTACTGCCCCAACGCCGCCGCCCGGACGCTCAAGACCCATCGGAGCATGAACATCGGCATCCTCTTTAAGAATGTGATGGCTCATGAGTATTTCTCCGCGATCCTGGAGGGCATCCGGGAGACGGCGGAGGGGCGCGGCTACGACATCACCTTCCTCAGCAACGTCTCCGGGGAGCATGGGTACTATGAGCACGCCATGCGCCGTCAGTGCGACGGGGTCATCATCGTCCAGCCGGGTTACAGCGAGGCCGACCAGGCCGAGGCGCTGAAGCTGGCCCAGAGCGATCTGCCGGTGGTGGCCATCGACCAGGTGTTCCGGGGCCGCTCCTCGGTCACGGGGGACAACGCGGGCGGTCTGGAGGAGGTCGTGGAGTATCTCTGCGGCCTGGGCCACAGGCGTCTGGCCTTCATCCACGGCGAGATGGGGGACGTGACCCGCCAGCGGCTGGAGGGCTTTACCAGGGCCTGCCGGGACAGGGGGATACCGGTCCCGGAGGAGTACGTCATCCAGAGCCGGTATCAGAACCCGGACGCGGCGGCGCAGGCCACCCGTCAGCTTCTCCGGTGCGAGACGCTGCCCACCTGCGTGCTCTACCCGGACGACACCTCCTGCCTGGGAGGCATGGCGGAGCTGCAGGCCCACGGCCTGGCCGTGCCGGAGGATATCAGCTGCTTCGGCTACGACGGCAGCCGCGTCGCCTCCCTGGTCCGCCCCACGCTGGCCACCCACAACCAGAACTGCCGGGGCATCGGCCAGCAGGCCGTTCTGGAGCTGGTGAGAGCTATGGAGGCCCCGGAGGACTTTTCGCCCAGAACGGTCACCGTCACCGGGACTATCCAGCCGGGCGGGACGGTGAAGGACCTGACCGGGCGTTGAGGATCGATATCAGTTTTCCTTAGGGGGAGCGCGTATGTATTTTCAGACGGAACAGGCCAGGACCCAGACCCTGACCGCCAAAGAAGTCATAGGGAAGAGCTTCGCGGGGCAGACCGGCGACGCCTCGCTGGACGCGGAATTTCTCTCCGCGGACCGGACAGCCGCGCTGGGCTTTCTGGGCCTTCCCTATGAAGCGCCCGTCTGCGCGTATCTCATGAACCGACCGGCGACAGCCGCGTACATAGCCCGCTTTGACCGGGACCAGGCCTTCCGGGTGGAGGGCGAGCGGGTGCTGCACCTGACCGGAGCGGACGAGACGGAGGTACCGGCGGATGTGGCGGCGGAGGTGCTGGACGTATACCGCCGGGTGCTGGCCAGCCCCGGCCAGCTCAACGACAAGGGCGAGCTGCTGCTGGACCTGAAGGCCTATCCCGTGGGCCTGCACTACCCGGTCAATCTGCTGCTGGGGGATCGGGCCGGGTATCCATACCCGCTGTGCACCACCCCCAAGAGCGCGCTGGATGGCTTTGGCCGGGGCTCCTTCCGGGCCTCCGGCGGCACCCAGGTGCTGGCCACCCGCTGCGTGCTCCAGCCGGAGGAGAACGGCGAGCCGGTGAACCGCCAGTTTTACCTGGTCGAGAACGGCGGGCAGATCTTCTGCTCCTTCAACGTGCGGGAGAACGTGGCGTCCGCCCACTGCCTGCACGGCCAGAACCGCAGCGTCATCACCTATGAGACGGACTGCGGCCTCGCCATCCGCCGGACGATCTTTCTGCTGCCCCAGGAGAAGGGCATGCCCACGGCGGTGGAGGCCCAGCGGGTGGAGATCGAAAACCACACGGACCGGGACCGGACGCTGAAGATCGTCATGACCGGCATGTTCGGCATCGCCGACCCGTCCACCGTGGCCAACGACGTGGTCTTCGCCAACATCGTGGCCCAGAGCGAGGTCTGGTACCGGGACGGGAAGCCCGCCGCCATGACCATGCACCACAAGCCCCGGAACTGCCGGGGCGAGAAGCGTTTCGCGGCGCTGCTGTGCCAGGGGGAGGGCTTCGACGAGTTCTGCACCAGCCTGCCGGACTTCATCGGCAGAGGCACCCTGGACCGGCCGGAACTGGCCGCCCACCTGCCCAGCCGGTACAGCCGGAAGATGGCGCCGTTTTTCGCCATGGGCAGGACCTTTTCCGTGAAGGCCGGTCAGACGGCGGTCGTGGACGAGTTCGTGGGCATGCTGGAGACGGAGGGCGACGCGGCGGAGGAATTTGACGGGGCGCTGGCCTGTCTGCTGGAAAAGTATGCCGACCCCGCCGCCTTGGCGGAGACGCTGCGGGGCGTCGTGGAGTTCTGGGACCGGTATGGGGCCTACCTGGAGCCGGAGACGGGGGATGGGCGGCTGGATGTGTACGTGCGGCGGAACCTGCCCTTCCAGGTGCTGTATCAGACCTATGTGTCCAGGGCCTTCGCCTGGACCCAGAAGTCCTACCGGGAGACGGGCTTCCGGGAGATCCAGGACATCTACGCGTCCATGTACTACCTGTGCGCCAGCGGCAAGAGCGCTCTGGTCAAGGAGCTCATCGGCACATGGGTGCAAAACGTGTTCGCCATGGGCTACGCCTACCACAACTTCACCTTCCGGGGCAAGGAGCCGGGGGACTGCTCGGACGACCAGCTGTGGCTGGTCCAGGCGGTGTACCGGTACGTGACGCTGACGGGAGACTACGGCTTTTTGCGGGAAAAGTTCCCCGTGGCGGGGACGGATACGGTCCGGCCTTTGTGGGACACCGTCATGGCCATATTGGAATACAGCGGCGATATCTCCGTGGGGGCCCACGGTCTGCCGCTGCTGGACAAGGCGGACTGGAACGACACCCTGCGGCTGGACCGGGAGGTGCTGGACGGGCCGGAGAAGGAGCGGCGCTATCGCCGCCAGCTGGAGGAAAAGGGCCAGCGCTGGGGCGCTGCCTGGGACAATACCCTGTCCGAGAGCGTGATGAACGCCTGCCTTTTGAAGATCGCCGCCGACGAGGCGGCGGAGATGGCCGGGCATATCGGCCGGGAGGCCGACGGGGAAAGGGCGGCGGCCCTGGCGTCGCGGGTGGCGGAGAGCATGCGGCAAAACGCCTGGAAAAACGGCTATTACGCCCGCTGCCTCATCAACGACGGTCGGCCCTATACATACCTGGGCGCGCCCGGCGACGGGCTCAGCCTGGACCCGGACGTGGACGGCAGCTACTACCTCAACTCCTACAGCTGGGCCATCCTGGCGAGGGCGGCCACGGAGGAGCAGATCGGCTCCATGCTGGACGCGGTGGAGAAGTACCTCAAGACCGACGCGGGACTGAAGCTGTGCACGCTGGTCAACTACGACCTGCTGGGGGTCGACACCGGTACGGCGCTGTACTTCCCCGGCGACCGGGAAAACGGCGGCGTATTCAAGCACGCGGCCATGATGGCCACGGTGGCGTCCCTGCAGGCGGCCAAGACCGTGAAGGACCCGGGTCTGGCCCGGCGGCTGGCGGAGCTGGCGTTTTTCATGATCGGACGCACAGTCCCCTACAGGACGCTGGACGATCCGTTCGTCCTGAAGGGGAATCCCCGCTTCTGCACCCAGTACAACAACAGCGAGACCGGGGAGAACATCGGCCCCATGCTGTCCGGCACCGCCTCCTGGCTGAGCCTGGCGGTATATGAATTTTTGGGCGTGGATGTGCGCAGGGATACCCTCCGCTTCGCGCCGGTGCTGCCGGAGGGCCGGGAGCGGATGGCCTATACGCTGCGTCTGCCGGACGGGACGGTCCGGGTGGAGATCGAGGGGAGCCGGGATAGCTTCCGGGCGGGCCCGGAGAGCGTCTATACCCTGGACGGAGAGAGTGTGGGCCAGCAGATCCCCCGGCCCGCGGACGGCGGCGAACACTTGGTGAAGATCATCCTGTGACCGCGGGCGCGCCCGGAGCGGGGAGGGCCTGACGGCATAATAGAATAGAATCATTTTGCACAATGCCCCGGGGCATTGTCTGTACGGCTGACGCCGTACAGAATGAGCCCTCGGGTCTGTGACGTGCCGGTTCGGCGGCCGGCCGGGAGAGGAGACGGAAACCGCCAATCTTCATTTGGAGGGATGCTTATGCCAGAAGCAAAGACAAAGACCAGACCGGACGGGCTGTACATACTGCATCGGGTCGCGATCCTGTTTGCCTGCGCCGCCGTGTTCTATCCCGGCTTCAATCCGGGGCGGATCACGACGGAGATCAGCCGGTACACCTCGCTTTTGACCTCGTGCCTGTCCTATGAGTCCCTGGTGGGGAATCTGGGCCGGGTGCTGACGAAGGGCATCGTCCAGCGGAGCACCTTTGTGCTGCTCATGTGCGCCAGCGTGGTGATCCTGATCGGGATCATCCTGGCGGCGGTGGGAGGCTGTATGTCCGTGGGCAACGGCCTGATGCGCCGCAAGGGCCTGCGCTATCCCGTCATCGGCTCGGTCCTCATGGGCGTGGGACTGGTTGGGATCTATGTGGCCTACACCCAGATCGTGGCGGCCGACTCCAAACGGGTCCCGCCCAACATCTCCGGCGGGTTTTACCTCTTCATCGTCCTGGCGGCGGTCATCCTTCTGACCAGCGCGGCGCTGCTGCTGCGCAAAAAGGACGAGGCGCTGGAGGAGAAGATGGGGATGAAGGAGGAATACCATCTGTTCCTGCTGTTCCTGCCGTTTCTGGCGCTGGCGTTCGTGTTCTCCTATCTGCCCCTGTGGGGCTGGCGCTACGCCTTCTTCGACTACACCGCCGGAGGCACCCTGAGCGCGGACAACTTCGTGGGCTTCAAGTGGTTCACCTATCTGTTCCAGAACGCGGCCACCCGCAAGGACCTGTTCCGGGTGCTGCGCAACACCCTGGCCATGAGCAGCCTGGGCATCCTCACCAGCTGGCTGCCCATGCTCTTCGCCATTCTGCTGACCCAGGTGAACAGCAAGCGCTTCCGGCGCATCGTGCAGACCTTCACCACCGTGCCCAACTTCCTGGGCTGGGTCATCGTCTACGCCGTCGCCCTGGCGATCTTCTCCACCGACGGCTTCATCAACAGCTTCCTCAAAAACTTCCTGCACGTCCAGGCCAACACCAACTACCTCATGAGCAGCAGCCATATGTGGATCAAGATGCTGCTGTGGGGACTGTGGAAGGGCCTGGGCTGGAGCGCCATCATCTATATCTCCTCCATCTCCGGCATCGACCCGGCGCTGTATGAGGCGGCCACCATGGACGGCGCGGGCCGGTTCCGGAAGATCTGGAACGTGACCATCCCCCAGCTGATGCCCACGTTCTTCGTGCTGCTGCTGATGAGCATCGCGGGCATTTTGTCCAACGGCCTGGACCAGTACCTGGTGTTCTCCAACGCCATCAACCAGAACGCCATCGAGGTGCTGGACCTGTATGTGTACAACCTGGGCATCGGCAGCGGCCAGATCCCCATGTCCACCGTCATCGGCATGGCCAAGTCCATCATCAGCGTGGTCCTGCTCTTCGGCGCCAACCAGGCCTCCAAGGCCCTGCGCGGCGAGAGCATCATTTAAGGAGGTGCCGGTATGAGCGAAAACGAGAAGAAGATCAAAAAAGTGCGCCACACGGCCTCCGGCCCCCGGTATAAGTCCTCCGTGGGCGACAAGGTGTTCATGACGGTGAACATCACGTTTTTCGTGGTATTCACGTTCCTGTGCATATTCCCGTTCTACTACCTGTTCATCAACACCATCTCCGACAACGACCTGGTGAACCGGGGCGTCATCACCCTGCTGCCCAAGGGCATCCACATCAAGAACTATCTGGCCCTGCAAAACGTGTCGGACTTCGGAAACTCCATCCTGGTCACCGTCTCCCGCACCATCCTGGGCACGGCGCTGATGGTGCTGGCCTCCGGCTTCGCGGGCTACCTGACCACCAAGCGGAAGATGTGGCACCGGAGCATGTGGTACCGGTTTTTGGTCATCACCATGTACTTCAACGCCGGTCTGGTCCCCTGGTATCTGAACATGCTGGGCCTGGGTCTGACCAACAACTACTGGGGCTATATCATCCCCGGCATCGTGGCGCCGTACAACATCATCCTGGTCAAGACGTACATCGAATCCATCCCGGCGGAGCTGGAGGAGAGCGCCACCATCGACGGCGCCAGCAACATGCAGGTGTTCACCAGGATCATCCTGCCGCTGTCCAAGCCGATTTTGGCCACCATCGCGGTGTTCGGCGCGGTGGGCAACTGGAACTCCTTCCAGGACTCGCTGATCCTGATGGCCAACTCCCCGAATCTGTACACCCTGCAGCACCGGCTGTACGTGTACCTGAACAGCTCCTCCAACCTGGCGAACGTGATGCAGTCCGGCGGCCAGGTCACGGCGGCCATGCTGAACACCAAGGTCATCCAGTACACCATCTCCATGGTGACGATCATCCCCATCATGCTGGTCTATCCCTTCATGCAGCGCTACTTTGAAGAGGGCATCATGCTCGGCGCGGTGAAGGGTTGATTGGAAAAATATTTTTGTGAAAGGAAGGAACGTATGAAAAAGTACACCAAGAAGACCCTCGCGATGCTGCTCACCCTGGTCATGACGGTCAGTCTGCTGGCCGGTATGGGCGGCAGCGCCCTCGCCGCCGACGACGAGGTGACCACCCTGACGGTCTACAGCCAGCTGGCCAACTTCTCCGGCACCCAGGGAGGCTGGAGCTCCGTGCTGCTGAAGGACAAGTTCGGCATCGAGCTGGTGATCGTGCCCGAGACCGACGGCACCTATGAGACCCGTATGGAGAACGGCGATCTGGGCGACATCGTGGTCTGGGGCTCCAACGACACCAACTACCAGAACGCGGTGGATCAGGGCCTGCTGTATGACTGGGAGGAAGATGACCTTCTCAACGAGTACGGCCCCTACATCGCGGAGACCTTCGGCGACGCGCTGGACGCCAACCGGGAGATCAACAGCGACGGGCTGCTGCACGGCTTCGGCCACAACCTGGCCCTGTCCACCGACAACCACGAGAACTTCTTCTACACCTGGGATATCCGTTGGGACCTGTATAAGGAGCTGGGCTATCCCGAGGTCAAGACCCTGGACGACCTGGTGGAGGTCTTTGCTCAGATGAAGGAGCTGGCTCCCACCGACGACAACGGCAACCCCACCTACGCGGCCAGCCCCTGGCCCGACTGGGACGGCGACATGGTCATGTATGTGAAGAGCACCGCTCAGAACATCACCGGCTATGACGAGATGGGCCTGGGCCTGTACGACTCCGAGACCGGCGAGTATCACGGCGTGCTGGAGGAGAACGGCCCCTACATGCAGGCGCTGAAGTTCTATAACAAGCTCTATCAGCGCGGTCTGCTGGACCCCGACTCCATGACCCAGAACTACAGCCAGATGCAGGCCAAGGTCACCAGCGGCGGCGTGTTCTTCTCCATCTTCGACTATGCCGGTTCCACCCTGTTCAACACCGACAAGCACCTGGAAGAGGGCAAGTACATGACCAGCCTGCAGCCCACCGAGACCAACAACATCGCCTACGGTCTGAGCCTGGCCGGCGGCATCCGCGTCTGGTCCATCGGCAACTACACCGACTATCCCGAGAAGTGCATGGAGTTCATCAACTGGATGGCCACCCCCGAGGGAGCCATGACCGGCTGGTACGGCCCCAAGGGCCTGATGTGGGACTATGACGAAGAGGGCCACACCTACTTCACCGAGCTGGGCCTGAAGTGCCACAACGATCCCACCACCGACCTGACCGGCGTGGAGTGGACCAGCCCCGACACCGGCAAGACCTATACTCTGGACGGCACCTTCAACGACGGCATGATCCAGATCAACAACACCACCTGGTCCCAGTCCGCCGAGAACCCCGACTCCATTGAGGGCGAGACCTTCCACTATTCCTCCTGGGACAGCATGAAGGGCGAGGCCAAGAACGAGGCCGAGCAGGATTGGCGTGACCACAACGGCGGCGTGCGCACCAACCAGGAGTATCTGGAGCAGCAGAGCTACAGCATCATCCCCGGCGTGAACTACTCCGCCAGCACCCGCTCCACGGAGCTTGAGCTGACCTGGTCCCAGGTGACCACCGCTGTGAAGCAGGGCTCCTGGAACGCCATCTATGCCGAGAGCGACGAGGAGTTCGACCAGATCGTGGCCGACATGGTCGAGCAGTGCGAGGCTTACGGCTATGCCGACTGCCTGGCCTGGGGCGAGAACGAGGCCGCGCTGAAGTATCAGCTGCAGGTCGACGCCGGTCTGAGCCCCGCCAAGTAAGCGGGCCTTAGCGCCGAGAGCAAAACCTTTTCCCGCGGGGAGCGGAGCCAACCGTTGACCCGGCTCCGCTTCCCGTTCTTCTATCCCGGACACTGTCTGCGTCGAAAGGAGCGCCCATGAAGCTGAGAGTGGATTCCCCCGTCATCCAGACCGGTATCCGGCTGGTGGACCTGCTGATCTTGAATCTGCTGTGGGCCGTCGGGTGTATCCCGGTGGTCACCGCGGGCGCGTCCACCATCGCGGCCTTCACCGTCACGCTGAAAATGGCGGAGAAGCGGGAGTCGTCCGGGGTCTTTGCCGCCTTCTGGACGGCGTATGGTAAAAATCTGAAGCACGGCGTCCCCCTGACGCTGTTCTTCGCCGTGGTAGTCTACGGCATATGGCTGGACTGGCAGCTTTTTGAGAACCTGGAAGGAAACACGGTGGGCTTTCTCATCGTGGGGGTCCTGGCCGGTTTTTTCCTGCTGGTCCATTATCTCTACGTGTTCCCCCTGGAGGCCCGGTACGCCAACACCATGTGGAGGAGCCTGGCCAATTCCCGGCGCATCTTCATGCGCTTTTTTGTCCGCACCCTGGGGCTGATCGGCATCCTGGTCATCCAGGTGCTGCTCTTCACCCAGATCAGCTATCTGCTGCTGTACATCGGCATTTTTTGTCTGCCGATCCTGATGATCTATACCACCAGCCAGATCGTCATGCCCATCTTCCGGCAGATCGAAAAGGACGGCGCCGCCAGCGACGGTTTCTCCATCGACCGGGAGGGCTATTCCATCCACTGAAATAAAATATACGGCGGGGTCTTCCCGCCTGGAAAATATATGCTATAATCATCCTCACTACGATTCAGACAACAGGAGGGACGTTCCATGAAATTTCACTATGGCGAATGGCTTTTGCGTCCGGGCGTCAAGACATACAACTGCGAGCAGATCCGGCAGGTCCGGGTGAGCGAGGACGGGCGGGAGGTATACCTTTTCGCGGTGCCGTACCGGAAGGATGAGCGGAGCCTGGACGGCCCCGCCCAGGAGATCTGCATCAGTTCGCCTCAGCCGGATATGCTGCGGCTGCGGACGGTGCATTTCAAGGGCGTCCGGCGCAAGACGCCGCGCTTTGACCTGGACGATCAGCGCTGCCCGCTGGACGTCCGGGAGGACGGCGACATGCTTCAGATCGCCTCCGGTCTGCTGCGCCTGGAGATCCACAAAGCGCCGCCCTGCACCCTTACATATTACTACGGGGACCGGAAGCTCACCAACGTGGGGGAGCGGTTCGGCTCCGCCATGCTCAGCTATGTGGACGCGCCGGAAGGGCCCTTCATGAGCTGCCAGCTGCAGGTGGACGTGGGGGAGAAGCTCTACGGCATGGGCGAGCGGTTCACGCCCTTCGTCCGCAACGGCCAGACCGTGGACATCTGGAACGAGGACGGCGGCACCTCCAGCGAGATATCCTACAAGAACATCCCCTTCTATCTGAGCACCAACAGCTACGGCGTTCTGGTGGACGACACGGGTCCGGTGTCCTTCGAGGTGTGCTCCGAGGCGGTGACGAAGGTGCAGTTCAGCGTCCCCGGCCAGAGTCTGGACTTCATCCTGATCGGCGCGCCGGACAGGAAGGGCGTTTTGAGCCGGTATACGGCGCTGGCGGGCCGTCCGGCCCTGCCGCCCGCCTGGACCTTCGGCCTGTGGCTTTCCTCATCCTTCACCACCAGCTACGATGAAAAGACCGTCGCCAGCTTCGTGGACGGCATGCGTGAGCGGAACATCCCGCTGCGGGTGTTCCACTTTGACTGCTTCTGGATGCGGGAAAACGAGTGGTGCGGCTTTGAGTGGGACCGGGACATGTTCCCCGACGTGGAGGGGATGCTGGCGCGGATGCACGAGAAGGGGCTGAAGATCTGCGTGTGGATCAACCCGTATCTCGCCCAGCACAGCCCCGCCTTCGACGAGGCGGCGGAGAAGGGGTATCTGCTGAAAAAGTCCGACGGCGACATCTGGCAGTGGGACCTGTGGCAGGCTGGCCTGGCGGTAGTGGACTTCACCAACCCGGAGGCCGTGAAGTGGTATCAGGCCAAGCTTCGCCGCCTCATGGACCAGGGGGTGGACTGCTTCAAGACGGATTTCGGCGAGCGCATCCCCACCGACGTGGTCTACTACGACGGCAGCGACCCCCAGCGGATGCACAACTACTATACCTACCTCTATAACAAGGCGGTGTTCGAGGTCATCCAGCAGGTGAAGGGCGAACGGGAGGCCGTTCTCTTTGCCCGCAGCGCCACCGTGGGCGGCCAGAAGTTCCCCGTCCACTGGGGCGGCGACTGCAACAGCACCTATGTGTCCATGGCCGAGTCTCTGCGGGCGGGCCTGAGCCTGTGCCTGAGCGGATTCGGCTACTGGAGCCACGACATCGGCGGCTTTGAGGGCACCGCTCCGGCGGATGTGTACAAGCGCTGGCTGGCCTTCGGCCTTCTCAGCACCCACTCCCGGCTCCACGGCTCCAACTCCTACCGGGTTCCCTGGCTGTTCGGGGAGGAGGCGGTGGACGTGTGCCGCCGGTTCTCCAAGCTGAAAAACACCCTCATGCCCTATCTGTACAGCCAGGCGGCGGCCAACAGCCGCACGGGCGTGCCGGTGATGCGGGCCATGCTGCTGGAGTTCGACGACCCCGGCTGCGAGGAGCTGGACCGGCAGTATATGCTGGGCGACGCGCTGCTGGTATCGCCGGTGCTGCGCTCCGACGGCAGCGTGGACTATTACCTGCCCAAGGGGACCTGGACCCACCTTCTCACCGGCGAGACGGTGGAGGGCACTGGCTGGCGGCGGGACAGCTACGACTTTTTCTCCCTGCCGCTGTACGTGCGGCAGAACACCATCCTGCCCGTTGGCGGTCGGGACGACCGGCCGGACTACGACTATACGAAGGACCTGACAGTGCGGCTGTACGCCCTGGCCGACGGCTGCCGTGCGGAGCGGGAGGTCTGCGATATGGACGGAGAGCCGGTCCTTTCCATCAGCGCCGAGCGGACCGGAGACGAGATCGCCGTGACCGTCCGGGGCAGGGCGGAGGGCCTGAAGGTGGAGCAGTTCGGCACGGACTGCCGGATAATGATCAAGTAAGAGAGCGCGGAGGAGAGAGCTATGATACAGGTCGGAATGGCCTATTATCCCGAGCACTGGGACCGCTCGCTGTGGGAGAAGGACGCCTCCCGGATGGCGAAGCTTGGCGTACACGCGGTGCGTCTGGCGGAGTTTGCCTGGAGCCGGATGGAGCCGGAGGAGGGGCGGTTCGACTTTGGCTGGCTGGACGACGCCATCGACGTCATCGCCCGCCACGGGATGCGGGTGATCTTGAGCACGCCCACCAACAGCGGGCCCATGTGGCTGTACACGGACCACCCGGAGACGGTCCAGTGGGGCCGTGACGGGCGGCCCACGGACCTGGGCATCCGGGGCCACCGGTGCATCCAGAGCCCGGTGTTCCGCCGCTACGCGGGCAGGATCGTGGAGGAGATGGCCCAGCGCTACGCCGGGCGGCCCGAGATCCTGGCCTGGCAGATCGACAACGAGCTGGAGAGCAACCACTGCACCTGCCCCTCCTGCCGGGAGGCCTTCCGCCGCTGGCTGCGGGAGAAGTACGGCACGGTGGAGGCGCTGAACAAAGCCTGGGGCAGCGAGGTCTGGAGCGGCGAGATCAGCTCCTGGGAGCAGATCCAGCCCCTTCTTGCGCCGGATTGCATGCCGGACTGGCACAATCCCGCCTTCATGCTGGACTATGAGCGCTTCGGCGCCTGGTCCCTGGCGGACTTCATCCAGCGGCAGCGGGACATCATCAAGGACCATGACCCGGACGCGATCGTGACCACCAACAGCTGGTTTTGCGCCAATATGCCGGACTTCTATCAGGAATTCGCCTCGCTGGATGTGGCGGCCTACGATAACTATCCGCCCATGGACCTGCCGGAGGATGGGGAGACGCTGTATTCCAACGCCTTTGGCCTGGACCTGGTCCGGAGCTTCAAGCGGAAAAATTTCTGGATACTGGAGCAGCTTGGCGGCGCGGGCGGCTGCTGGAGCCCCATGGGTCCCGCCCCCTGGCCGGGGATGATCGAGGGCTACGCGCTGCAGGCGGTGGCCCACGGGGCGGACCTGGTGAGCTTTTTCCGCTGGCGCTCGTCCTGCTCAGGGGCGGAGATGCTGGGCCACGGGGTGCTGGACCACGACGACCGGGACAATCGCCGCCTGGCGGAGATCGGGCGGTTCTGCCGTCGGCTGGAGGCGATGCCGGAGCTGGACAGGACCGGCCTGCACAGCGATGTGGCGATGCTGTACGGCCCGGACCAGGAGTTCGTCCTCAAAAACCAGCGCCAGTCCCGGAATTTTGCTTACTGGACCCAGCTGCGGCTGTTCCACGACGCCTGCATGGGTCTGGGGGTCAATCTGGACGTGGCGCCGGAGAGCGCCGCGCTGGAGGGCTATAAGGTAGTGCTGGTCCCCACCCATTATGTGACGGACCCGGCGCTGGCGGCCCGGCTGGAGGCGTTCGCCGCCGGAGGCGGCACGGTGGTGGTCACGAACCGCAGCGGCGTCAAGGACAAGCACAACAACTGCATCTTCGGCGAGGCGCTTCCCACGGTGTTCCGGCGTCTGTGCGGCTGCCGGGTGGAAGAGTATGACGCCATCGGCGACGACCGTCGGCATATCGCCGCGGTCAACGGCGGCAGCTTTGCCGTCACCGGCTGGTGCGACCTGCTGGAGCCGGAGGGGGCCCAGGTCTGGGCCCGGTATACGGAGAAATTCTACGCCGGTACGGCGGCGATCACGAAAAACGCCTTCGGCGCGGGCTGGGCCTACTATGTGGGCGCCGTGGGCGAGCGGGCCCTGTACCGGTCGCTGCTGCTGGAGATCTTCCGGGCGCAGGATATCCCGGTGCTGACCGCGCTGCCCCAGGGTGTGGAGGTCACCACCCGCAGCGGCGAGGGCGGGACCTACCGCTTCTTCTTCAACGATACCCTCCACGGCAAGACCTTCCCGGTGGACGGGCAGATGGTGTCGCTGCGGCCCATGGAGATGAAGATCCAGGGCGAGGGAGGCGAGTGGCTGTGAATTTCCAGCCGGTCACGGAGTTTCTGGACGGGGTGGAGGCCCGCTGGGGCGTGCCCGCCTGCGAGTGTATCGTGGCCCGGGACCACCGGGTCCTGTACCGCCACTGGGCGGGCCATATGGGCTGGGGCGCGCCCAGCGAGCCGCTCCGGGGCGGGGAGTGGTACTGGATCTATTCCTGCACCAAGCTCATGACCATGACCGCCGCGCTCCAGCTGTGGGAGCGGGGCGAGCTGGGTCTGGACGACCCGGCGTCTAAGTATATCCCGGAGCTGGGCGCGCTCACGGTCCGGGAAGGGGAAGCCGTCCGGCCCGCCAAGACCGCGCTGACCGTCCGCCATCTCATGACCATGACCGGGGGCTTCACCTACGACCAGACCACGCCCGCCATCCGGGCCGCCCGGGCGCGGAACGCGGGGACCCGGGACCTGATCCGGGCGTTGGCCGCCGAGCCGCTGGCCTTCGATCCGGGGACCCACTTCTGCTACAGCATGTGCCACGACGTGATGGCCGCGGTGATCGAGACCGTCTCCGGGGAGCGGTTTTCCGACTACGTCGCCCGGCACATCACCGGGCCCCTGGGCATCGAGGGCGTGACCTTCCGGCCCGGCGAGCGGGAGCTTGCGCGCATGCCGACGCAGATCTGCTGGCACGACCAGCGGCGGGAATTCTTCCTGACGGGCAAGGACAACTCCCACCAGCTCACGGCCGATTATGACTCCGGGGGCGCGGGTATCTGCTGCCGGGCGGAGGATTATGTGCCCTTTGTGGACGCGCTGGCCTGCGGCGGCGTGGGGGCCAATGGGGCCCGTATCCTTAAGCCGGAGACCATCGAACTGATGCGCGCCAATCAGCTTTCCGGCCAGACCCTGGCGGATTACAACAACACCATGAAGCCCGCGCCGGAGGGCTACGCCCTGGGCGTGCGGGTGCATCTGGCGGACGACCGGTTCCCCAAAGGCGAGTTCGGCTGGGACGGAGCGGCGGGCGCTTTGGCGGTCATGGAGCCCACCCGGCGGCTGAGCGTGTTTTACACGCAGCATGTGCTCAACTACCTGCCCAACTATTCCGAGCTGCACCCCGCGCTGATGGAGCGGATCTACCGGGCCGTGGACGGGAAATAAGAGACGAAAAACACCCAGTCCGGGCGCTGCCCGGCCAGTATGACTCCGAAACACTAACGTCCGGCAACAGCCTTGCGGGATCGGAACAGAATACCGGCATCCGGCGAGGTGCGAAACGACAGCGGGTGGCTTTGTGCCATCCGCTTTTCAGATTTGGTTTTGGTTTTCCAACGCTCTTGTCGAAATAAACAATAATCCACACGGTGCCCTGTGCATTGTGTGGATTTTGTTGGTTTTGCACCCTGATTCGTCTAAAAACCAACATTTTATTGTTGACATCCCTCGATTTGAGACGTATAATTTGAGCGAAATCAACAATTTTGGGAATTCACATACGTGTTTTGTGGGAGACATGACCGTATGGGAAATTTTAAAAGGAGGAAATTATGGAAAAGAAAAAATGGTATCAAAAGATGCCGCACACCTACATCATCCTGTTTGGCATGGCGTTCATCGCCGCCATCCTGACATGGGTCCTGCCGGCCGGCGCTTTTGAACGGGCTATCCCCGAGGGGATGAGCCGCACCGTCATCGTTCCCGGCACCTACGCATCCGTGGACCCGACCCCTGTAAGCCTCTGGAAGCTGTTTGTCGCCATTCCCGAGGGCATGATCGCCGCGGGCAACATCATCTTTCTGATCATGCTCTCCACCGGCTGCTTCTACATCGTCAACAAGACCGGCGCGCTGGAAAGCGGCGTTGGCATGGTCCTGCGCAAAGTCAATACCTCCAAAAAGCTCTCCGGTACCGCGGCCATCTGGATCATGACCTTTCTCTTTTCTCTCCTGGGCGTCATCGTGGGCCCGGAGATACAGATCCCCTTCGTTCCCATCGCCGTGACCATCGGTCTGGGCCTGGGCTATGACCTTATCACAGGTCTGGCGCTCGTGATCGGCGGAGGCGGCGTCGGCTTTGCCCTGGGCCCCATCAACGCCTCCGTCATCGGCACCTCCGACGCGGTCATAGGCCTGCCCACCTTCTCCGGACAGGGGCTGCGCTGGGTGATGTGGTTTTGCGGCACCTGCCTGGTGGCCCTGATCATCAGCCTGTACGCCAAGAAGGTCCGCGCCAATCCCGCCAAGAGCCTGGCCAAAGGCATCAGCACCGAGGGCATGGGCTTCTCCAAGCCCCTGGACTGCTACAAGCTGGAGGGCCGCCAGAAGAGCGTGCTGGCGGTGCTGCTGGCCATCCTGGTGGTCATCATCATCGGCGCCAGCAAGCTGGGCTGGTACCTCAACGAGATGAGCGCCGTGTTCGTCATCGGCGGCGCGCTGGTGGGCATCGTGGCCGGTATGAAGGTCAACGAGATCATGGACGGCTTTGCCCAGGGCGCGAAAAACGCGGCCAACATCGCCCTGATCGTGGGCATCGCCCGTGCGATCCAGGTGGTGCTGGAGAGCGGGAACATCATGGACACCGTGATCTACTACCTGTCCGCCCCGCTGCAGGGCATGAGCCCCATTCTGGCCGCCATCGCCATCACCGTGATCGTGGGTATCGTCCACCTGCTCATCCCCTCCGGCTCCGGTATCGCCGTAGCCATGATGCCCATCATCGGGCCGGTGGCCATGACCCTGGGCCTGACCGC
Source organism: uncultured Oscillospiraceae bacterium (assembly GCA_947629245.1). Classification (GTDB taxonomy): domain Bacteria; phylum Bacillota; class Clostridia; order Oscillospirales; family Oscillospiraceae; genus CAJOIG01. Next base: position 24,737 of record CANRDC010000006.1, read on the forward strand.
CCAGACCGCCGTCCTGGCCTTCCAGGTGGGCGCCACCATCCCCAACTTCATTCTGCCCACCGCGGGCGCGTACATCGCCATGTGCTCCATCGCCAACGTCCCCGTGGACAAGTGGTGGAAGTTCGGCTGGCGTCTGACCATCCCCCTGTATGTCATGAGCTGGGTCTTTGTGGTCATTGCCGTTCTGATCAACTACGGGCCCTTCTGATCCGGCGTTTCCCCGGCGCAAACAGCGGGTCAATCCGGCTCTCCCACGGATCGACTTCCGTTCGTCCATTATACGACCCGACCCCTTGGGGGTAGAAAGGATACGATCTTGAAAAACTATCAAGAAGCCAGAAAAACAATTCAGCAGACGGCTCTCAAGGCCTACCGGGAGCAGTTGGTCACCGGCACCAGCGGCAACGTCAGCCTGTACGACCGGGAGAACGGGATCATGGCCATCACCCCCAGTAACCTGGACTACCAGGTGATGGCGCCGGAGGACATCGTGTTGATGGAGCTGGACGGTGCCGTTGTGGAGGGGAGGCACAAGCCCTCCTCCGAGTGGCGGATGCACGCTGGCATCTACGCCAAGCGGGAAGACGTTACCGCCATCATCCACACCCACTCCCCCTACGCCACCAGTTTCAGCGTGCTCCACGAGGGGATACCGGTGATCCTGGTGGAGATGCTGCCGTTCCTGGGCGGGGATATCCCCCTGTCCCAGTTCGGTATGCCCGGCACCTTTGAGCTGGCGGAAAACGCCCTGGCGGTGATGAAAAGCCGGAACTCCTGCCTGCTGATGAACCACGGGGTGCTGGTGATCGGCAAGAGCCTGGAGCAGGCCTATGTCCGGGCCCAGTACGTGGAGGACGCCGCCCGGATCTGCCATTATTCCCGGCAGATCGGTCAGCCCCAGCTGCTCGAAGAGAACGTTCTGGAGGCGCTCCGGGAAAAGTACCACCTTACCAGGTAAGGAGTGAAAGCATGGCAAGCAAGGGATTCTTTTTGCCTCCCCAGAGCCTTTTCGGCGCCGGATGTCTGGACAGCCTGGGAGCGGAGATCGCCGGAAGAGGCTGGAAAAAGGCGCTTTTGGTCAGCGGCCAGCGTATCGCCGCCTCGGACGCGATGAAGAAAATGACGGCGGTGCTGGACCGGCACGGCGTGTCCTATGCGCTCTTTTCCGACGTCCGGCCAAACCCCGACACGAAAAACGTGGCCGACGGGGTACGGGCGTTTCAGGAAAACGACTGCGACTTTCTCCTGGCCCTGGGAGGCGGCTCCTCCAATGACTGCGCCAAGGCAATCGGCATCGTGGCCGCCAACGGCGGGGACATCCACGACTATCAGGGCGCGGACAAGAGCGCCCTGCCCGCCCCTCCCATCGTGGCGGTGAACACCACCGCCGGTACCGCCAGCGAGATCTCCCGTGCGTATCTCATCTCCGACGACGAGCTCCAGACCAAGCTCATCATGAAAGACCGCAACTGTATGCCCGCCATCGCGGTAAACGACCCGGAGCTGATGGCGGACCTCCCGGCCGGTCTCACCGCTTCCACCGGCATGGACGCCCTGACCCACGCGGTGGAGGCCTACGTCTCCACCCGGTCCTACCCTCTGACGGAGCGCCTGGCCCGTGAGGCGGCGGACTGCATTTTCACCTACCTGCCCCGGGCCGTGGAGGATCCCCACGATATGCAGGCGCGGGAGCAGATGACCTACGGCCAGTACATGGCCGGCATGGCCTTCGGCAACGGCGGACTGGGCCTGGTACACGCCATGGCCCACCCCCTGGGGGCGGTGTTCCGCCTGGGGCACGGGATCTGCAACGCGGTGCTGCTGCCCTACGTCTGCCGCTTCAACGCCCAGGCCGTGGAGAGCAAGTACGCGGAGCTTTACCGTTTTCTCTTCCCTGAGGCGGACGAACTCTCCGACACGGCGGCCTGCGCACGGTTTATTGAGGCGCTGTTCCGGCTCTCGGAGCGGATCGGCACCCGGTCCACCCTATCCAACCTGGGGGTCACGGAGGCGGATATCCCCCTGTTGGCGGAAAAAGCGCTGCAGGACGGAAACCTGGCTTCCAACCCCATCCAGCCCACGGCGCGGGAGGTAGAGGCGCTATACCGTCAGGCTCTCTGACACATTATCAAGGAGGGACAGCGATATGGGAAAGTATCTGATCGGCATTGACGCCGGTACCACCAACATCAAGGCGGTCCTGTTCGACGCCGGGGGCGGTCAGCTTTGTGAAGCGTCAGAGGAAAACCGGGTCGTCACCTACAATCTTTCCTGGGCGGAACAGGACATGGACGAGCTGTGGGAGCACCTGGCCGCCTGTGTCCGCAGGCTGATGACCCTCTCCGGGGCGGCCCCGGAGGATATTATGGCCGTGGGCCTGTCCGCACAGGGGGAGGGGCTCTGGTGTCTGGACGCTCAGGGCGCGCCGGTACGCCGGGCCATTCTTTGGAACGATGGCCGGGCCGCCGGTCTGGTGGCCAAGCTCAAGGCGGACACGGAACTTTATAACGAGATCAAGCTGCAGACAGGCTCCTACATCAAACCAGGCTCCACCCTCACCCAGATCAAATGGTACAAGGAAAACGAGCCGGAGCTTTTCGCCAAAACCAGGACTATTTTCACCTGCAAAGACTTTCTGCGCTACCGCATGACCGGTCAGCTGAACTGGGAGATGACGGACGCCTCCTGTTCCTGTCTCGACCTGGTCGCGCGGGCCTATCCCCTGGACCTTTTCGCCCGGCTGGGCATCCCCGAGGCCGCGGGCAAGCTGCCGCCGCTCATCAGCGGAACGGACTGCGGCGGCTGGCTCACAGAGACTGCGGCCTTTGCGCTGGGGCTCCGACCCGGCACCCCTGTCAGCGGCGGCATGATCGACGTTGTGGCCACCGCCGTGGGCGCGGGGGCGCTGGAGACCTACTCCGTCTGTACCATTCTGGGCACCACCGGCATGAACCTGACGGTCACGGAGGAGTATGTCCCCGACCTGGCGTTCAACGGCTGGGAATGCCATATGGAGAGCGGCAAATGGGTCAAAGGGATGGGCATGATGTCCGCTATGCCCAATCAGAACTGGGCGCTGCAGGAGCTGTTCGGCGTCCGGGAGTTCACCCCGGAGGTCTTCGCGCAGATCGACGCCGAGCTCCCCTCCATGCGTCCCGGCGAGGGCGGACTGCTGTACCTGCCCCACATCGACCCCTCCGGGGAACGTGCGCCGTTTTTCGACCCCACGGCGGCGGCACAGCTTATGGGCATCAAGACCACCACCACGCGGGGCCAGATCCTGCACGCCGTCGTGGAGGGGGTGTGCCTGGGGCTGCGCTCGTGTCTGGAGAACATTCCCAACGTCCACCCCATTCTGCTCAGCGGCGGCGGCGCCCGTGGACTGACCTGGCCAAAGATCCTGGCCGACTGCACCGGGCGGGACGTGCTCATCTGCCAGTCCACGGAGCTGGCCGCCAAGGGCGCGGCGCTGTCCGCGGCGCTGATGATCGGGCTGTACCCCAGCTGCGCCGAGGCGAAGGAGTTTTTCCGGATCAGGGACACCGTCAGGGCCGACCCGGCGCGGACGAGACAGTATGACCGCATCTATCCCATGTACCGCCGCGCCCAGGAGCTTGCCGGGGAGTTCTGGACCTGGCGCGACAAATTTTTGAGAGGAGAAGACCATGATTGATCCCACTGTCCTGCTGACCGCCGAGGCCGACCGGGCGGAGCTCGGTCCCCTGTACCAGGCCTGCCGTGTGGAGACCTGCGGTTGGTTCGTCAACGAGACCGTCCTGCCCGAGGACGAGCTTATCGAAAAGCTCATCGGCAAGGACATTTTCATCACCAGCTACGACCGGGTCACCCGCCGGGTGATCGAGAACACATCCTTAAAGCTCATCGTCTGCACCCGGGGCAACCCCGTGAACGTGGACGTGGCCGCCGCCAGGGAGAAGGGCGTCCCTGTGGTATACACCCCCGACCGGAACGCGGACGCCACGGCGGAATTTGCCGTGGGGCTGCTGCTGAGCGTCGCCCGAAAGATCCCCTTTGCCTACGAGGCCATCCGCGCCGGGAGGATCGTCACCGACGACCTGGAGCGTCCGGGCCCTCTGAAGGACGACGTCACCTGGGGCAAAGTCAAGGGCGTCCGCCCCTACTCCTGTTTCAAGGGCGTCCAGCTCAAAAACAAGACCGTAGGCATTGTGGGCTACGGAGCCATCGGCCGCCGGGTAGGCCGGATCCTCTCGGGCTTTGGCATGAACGTTCTGGTATGCGACCCCTATGTCTCCCGCATCGACATCGACGCCCCAGGGTTCCGCAAGGTGGACTTTGATACCCTGCTCCGGGAGTCAGATTTCGTCACCTGCCACCTGAAGGTGACCCCCGGCACCCGGGGAATGTTCACCGCAGAGGCCTTTGCCAAGATGAAGCCCACCGCGTATTTCATCAACGACTGCCGGGGGGCCATCGTAGACGAGCGCGCCCTGATCGACGCCCTCCGGGAGCGCCGGATCGCCGGGGCCGCCCTGGATGTGTACGAATACGAGCCGCTGTACAAGGGCCACCCCTTCGTCAGCGGCGAGCTGGACAATGTGGTGCTCACGCCCCACCTGGGCGGCGCCGCCGAGGAGATCATCACCAACCACACCCGGATGTTCGTGGACGAGGTGCTCCACTTTATCCATGGCGAACCGCTGATCTACGCAGTCAAATGATTTTTCCATCGCGTCTTATCGCTCCGGAGCCGTTCCCGGCGCGGGCCGCCACCGGCCCGCCCGGGCCAGTCATCAAAAGAGAGGTATAGAAATGAAGGAAAAAAAGTGGTATATGAGGATGCCGCACGTATGCATCCTGCTGCTGATCATTATCATCGTCTGCGCGGCGCTGACCTATATCGTCCCCGCCGGCGAGTTTGACCGGGAACAGCTGGAGGGCGCCACCCGCGCCGTGGTGGTGGCCGGGTCGTACCACCGGGTAGAGCAGAGCCCCGTCGGTTTTCTGGCTGCCTTCAAGGCGCTGACCCAGGGCTTCCAGGCCACCTCCAACATCATCGCCATGATCCTGTTCTCAGCGGGCGCCTTCAAGGTCATGACCGAGTGCGGCATGGTGGAAAACCTGCTGGGCTCCCTGCTGGGCAGGGTAAGCGCCAAAAAGAACAGCGGCAGGCTGGTCATCTGGATCGTCACGTTCATCTTCAGCGTCATGGGCATTTTCATCGGGCCGGAGGTCCACGTACCCTTCACCGTGGTCACGGTGGCCATTGCCCTGGCCATGGGGTATGACCTGATCGTGGGCATGGCCATGCTCATCGGCGGGTGCGTCGGCTTCGCCACGGCTCCCATCAACGCCTCCACCATCGGCACCGCCGACGCCATTTCCGGGCTGCCCCTGTTCTCCGGCATGGGTCTGCGCACTGCGTTCTGGTTCTGCTCCACCTGCATGACATGCCTGATCATCTGCCGCTACGCCGAAAAGGTCAAGGCAGACCCCACCAAGAGCCTCACCTATGGCGTCGACGTCTCCGGCCTGGGCCTTAAAAAGGACATGGCCGACTGCCATATGCGTCCCCGGGACTGGGGCGTGCTGGCCTGCCTCGCCGGGATCTTCGCGTTCACCATCGTTGGCTGCACGCAATGGGGCTGGTATGTGGACGAGATGACCACCGTGTTTATTCTGGGCGGCATTCTGGCGGGTATCGTAGCCGGCTTTGACGGCAACAAGATCGTCGGCTGCTTCATCGAGGGCGCAAAGGAAGTGGTCTTTGGGGCCATGTGCGTGGGCATCGCCAACGCCATTTCCATCGTACTCAGCGAAGGACGCATCATGGACACGATCGTCTACGCCCTGTCCACTCCGCTGGCGGGCCTGCCCACCGTGATCGGCGCGATACTGATGACCCTGGTCCACGGCGTGGTCAACTTCTTCATCCCCTCCGGCAGCGGACAGGCCGCCGCCACCATGCCCATCATGTTCCCCATCGGCGACCTGATCGGCATGACCAAACAGACCTCAATCCTCTGCTTCCAGATCGGCGACGGCGTCACCAACATCATCTATCCCACCCTGGGCTCGCTGATGGCGGTGCTTGCCATTGCCCGCGTCCCCTTTGAAAAATGGTTCAAATTCGCCATACGGCTGGTGGCCGGAATATATCTTGTGGGCTGGGTCTTTGCGGCCATTGCCGTGACCATCCGCTGGGGCCCGTTTTGAGCTCTCCGCAGCCCCGCGCGAAGCGAGGAGCTTTGGCAGGCCGAGGGCCTTTGTCCGCGCGCTGAAAAGGGACGGGAGCCTTTTGGTTTCCGTCCCCTTTCTCGCCCGACGGGATGTTTGATTTTGTTGACAGACGGAGAAAATCTCATTATAATTAGGAAAAACCACATAAAATCTCATTTTTGTGGGGGAACGGAATGTTAGCGGCAGTCAGAAAAGAAAAAATCAAAACATATATGCTGGAGAAAAAAGACGTAACGGTCACGGAGCTGTCCCAGCTTTTTTCCGTCAGCGAGGAGACCATCCGCCGGGATCTTCGGATGCTGGAGGACGAGGGCATCGTGATCCGCACCCACGGAGGAGCCGTACTGAGCAAAAGGGTGAAGTCCACTGTGGATAACAAGGTGCTCGCCAATCTCTTCACCGAGAGCAAACGCTCCATCGCCGCCCAATGCGGCCAGTTCATCCACGAGGGGGACTGCATCTACCTGGACGCCTCCACCACCGCCTCGGCCATCTGCAATGAGCTGGGAGGCAAACATATCACCGTTCTCACCAATTCCCTGCAGATCATAAACCACCTGTGCGAGAGCGGCAGCCTCAAGCTCATCTGCGTGGGCGGCAACTTTGTCCGCTCCCGTCAGTGCTTTGTGGGCCGGGAGACCAATGAGCAGCTGAGCCACTACTATGTGGATATCGCCTTCATCTCCTGCCGCTCCCTGAATATGAAGACCGGCATCACGGACTCTGACGACGACGTGGCGGAGGTCAAGCAGATCATTACCCGCCACGCCAACCGGGTGTGCCTGATCGCGGACCACACCAAGTTTGACAAGACCTCCTTTACGCGCGTCTGCAATTTCAGCGACATCGACGACATTGTCACAGACCGTCCCCTGTCCAACGAGTGGGTCCGCTTTGCCGAGGAACGGAACATCCGCATCTGGGACGCGGGAGACCGCGCTCCCGAGACGGGGCGGGAGGGAGACGCCCCCGCCGACCCGGAGAATGCCTGAAGCTCCTACGGGGGTTCGTTTCTGTCCGCGAGCTGACGCAAACTCAAATGGCGCGGCCTGTAAAGGCCGCGCCATTCCAAGATCTGATATTGTACTGTCTCATGACCCGCCCAGCCGGAAGGATCTGGTCCTTCCGGCTGGGCGGATGTCTATATCAGAGCTTTTCCAGCTTGTCGGTCAGCGCTTTCAGAAGCTCGTCGGAGATCCGGCCCGCCTGGGCGAACATCCGAAGGCTCATGCCGCTCTCCATGGGATTGGCCCGGAGGGCCCCCGCCAGGCCGGGGGAGACCGCCTCCATGGCGGATACGCAGGCGGGACAGCTGGCCAGGCGGCGGATGGGGGTGTCCGGCCCGAACCGGTCCGGCGGCGGCAGGATGCCCGGCTGGGGCATGCCGTCCAGGGGGAAGTCCCCGAAAACGTGGCGGAGGAAGCGAACGCTGTCCGGTATCCAGTCCTGGGTGTCCGGCACGGCGTTGGCCGGGTTGCCGTTGGCGTGGGCGGCCTTGCCGGTGGAGAAGCCGTGCCCGGCCTGGAGATAGACCCGCAGCTCGAAATAGACCGCGTTTTTCGCCAGGGCCTGGGCGAAGCTGAGGCAGTTTTCCACCGGCACGCACCCGTCGTCGGAACTGGCGAAGAGGAAGCTGGGGGGCGTGGTCCAGTCCACCCCGGCGCAGGCGTCGGGGATCTGCAGGCCCATGGGCGGGCCCATCTCCGGCAGGATGACGGGGTAGCCCAGCACCAGCGCGTCGGGCCTGTCCGGCCCCATGGTCCCCAGACAGGCCGCCAGGTGGCCGCCAGCGGAAAAGCCGATGGCCGCGACCTTGTTTGGGTCGATGTGCAGGGACGCGGCGTTTTCGCGGATGTAGCGCAGCGCCGCCGCGCCGTCCTCATAGGCCCGCTCCCAGGGCTTGCCGTTCACGCTGTAGCGCAGCACGAAGGCGTTGAAGCCCTCGGCCAGATACGCCAGCGCGATGGGCTCCGCCTCCCGGTCGGAACACATGACGTAGCCGCCGCCGGGGATCACCAGCATGGCCGGACGGATGTCCGCCGTGGGCATCTCCCAGCTTTCATGCTGTAAATAACAGGTCAGCTCCGCCCCGTTGGGAGCCAGCTCAACAGTGTAGGTTTTCATATGTAGGCCTCCCTGATAAAAGCGTCGGGTCTGCCGCTTTTCGCGGCAGACCCGGTATTGTGCGTATAGGCGGCTCAGCGGCTGCCCAGAGCTTCCGCCGCGGCGGAGCAGGCGTCCGCCCGTGCATGGCACTCTTCCTTGCTCGCGCCCTTGGTCAGGATATAGATCTTGATCTTGGGCTCGGTGCCGGAGGGACGGATGATGAAGCTGGTGTCCTGCTCCAGTTCGAAGTACAGCACGTTGGAGCCGGAGATGGGGGTGCGCTCCACCGCGCCCAGGCCGGGCACGGTGACGGTGCCGTCCTTGTAATCCCGGACCCGGACCACCCGCTGTCCGGCAAGCTCCGCGGGAGGGTCGGCCCGGAGGCCGGACATGAGCGCGGCCATGCGGTCCGGCCCGTCCACGCCCTCCATATAGACGTTCACGGTCTTTTCCACGAATACGCCGTATTTCTCATACAGCGCGTCCAGCGCGTCCAGCAGGGTCATGCCCTTTTGGTAATAGTGGGCGGCCATCTCCGCGATCATCATGGAGGCGGTGACGGCGTCCTTGTCCCGGACGTAGTCGCCCAGCATATAGCCGTAGCTCTCCTCGAAGGCCAGCAGATACCGCTCGCCGGTACCCGCGGCGGCGTAAGCGGCCAGCTTTTCCGCCATGAATTTGAAGCCGGTGAAGGTCTCCCCATAGGCCACGCCGTTTTTCTCGCAGATGGCGCGGGTCATGCTGGTGGAGACGATGGTGGAGAGGATGACGGGCTTTTCCGGCATGGTGCCGTTGGCCTGCCGGGCGGTGATGACGTAATCGGCCAGCAGAGCGCCCATCTGGTTGCCGGTGATGGTGTGGAACTCGCCGTCCTTGCCCCGTGCCATGACGCCCACCCGGTCAGAGTCCGGATCGGTGCCGATGATCAGGTCGCTTTTGACCTTTTTGGCCAGGTCCACCGCCAGATAGAAGCCCTCGGGATTTTCCGGGTTGGGGCTCTCCACCGTGGGGAAGGCGCCGTCGATGACCATCTGCTCGGCCACGGGGTGGATGTGCTTCAGGCCCAGACGCTTGAGCGCCTCGGGCACCAGGATGTGACCGGCCCCATGGAAGGGGGTGTAGACCACCTGGAAGTCGTCGGCCACGGCCTTGACAGCGGCCGGGTCGATGGCCTGGCCCAGGACGTTTTGCAAAAACAGCTCGTCCGTCTCCTGGCCGATGATCTCGATCAGGCCCTTTTCCACGGCCTCGTCGAAGTTCATGGCCTTGACGCCGGTGAAGATGTCGATGGCGGCCATGTTCCTGGCCACCACCTCGGCGTGGTGGGGCGGAAGCTGCGCGCCGTCGGACCAGTAGACCTTATAGCCGTTGTAGGCCTTGGGGTTGTGGCTGGCGGTGATGTTGATGCCCGCCGTGGCGCCGTAGTGGATGACGCCGAAGCTCAGCTCCGGGGTGGGGCGCAGCGACTCGAACAGCCGCACATGGATGCCGCTGGCCGCGCATACGCAGGCCGCCTCCCGCGCGAACTCCGGGCTGTTGATGCGGCAGTCGTGGGCGATGACCACGCCCTTGTGCCGGGCCTCGTCGCCCTCGGCCACGATGAGCGAGGCAAACGCCTGGGTGGCCCAGCGGACCACGTGGATGTTCATCCGGGCAAGGCCCGCGCCCATCACGCCCCGCAGACCGGCGGTGCCGAACTCCAAGGGACCGCGGAAGCGGCTTTTGATCTCGTCGTCGTTGTCCCGGATGGCGTCCAGCTCGTGCCACTCCTCATCAGACAGGGCCGGGCTGTCCAGCCAGCGCTCAAATTCCTTCCTGTAGCTCGTCATATTCCGGCTCTCCTTTCAAAAGTTCCTGGGCGTCCGCCAGGCTGCTTTTCGGTACATAGATATCCACGCCGCTGCCGCTCATGCCGATCACGACCTTGCCGAAGGCGCCGTCGCCGGGATAGCGGATAATGGACTGAATGCCATAGGCCTCCAGCATGGAGCGCACCATGTCCGCCGCCATATCCAGCGGGGAACAGTTCGTGAGAAACGCCGGTTCCTCCGGCTCCCCGTCCGGACCCTTGGGCCAGGCGTCGTATTGTTTTCCGAATTTGTGCAATGCCCAACTCATAAGGTTGACCTCGTTGCCTCGCAGAGTTCGCCGCCGGAGCGGCGAATAAAGTTGGATATGATTTCCGGCGGCGTGTACGTCGGAAATCATTCTTCTCGGCCTGCAAACGTGCGGCTGCGCAGCAGACGTGCGCTGTAGCAGGCCGCAGCCTTCTCGTTTGAATGCGCTGCATTCAAACGAATTTCATTTGTGGTATTTGGCCCCGGCGTTGATGGAAAACGCCCGGTAGAGTTGCTCCAGCAGCATCACCCGCGCCAGATGGTGGGGGAAGGTCATGTCGGACATGGACAGGGAGAAGTCCGCCTTCGCTTTGACCGCCTCGGGCAGACCCTCCGACCCGCCGATGAGAAAGCAGACGCGGCTCACGCCCCGGCCCGCCAGCTCCTCCAGCCTGGCCGCCAGCGCCTCGCTGGACAGCTTACGCCCCTCGATGCACAGGGCGATCACATAAGCGCCCCTGGGGACGCGTCCGGCGATGTCGCCATCCTCCGGAAGCTCTGTCACCTCGACCTTGCAATAGGCACCCAGACGCTTACAGTATTCCCGGCAGGCGTCGGCATAGTACGGCTCCTTCAGCCGCCCCAGGCAGAGAACGCTCACGCGAAGCACGGCGCCACCTCCACCTCCAGACAGCCGGATTCCGGCGCCAGGAAAAGCTCCGTATCCCGGCCCTCCAGCGCCCGGCAAACGGTCCGGCGGGCCAGGCCGGGGACATTGTTGTTTTTGGAAATGTGTCCCAGAACGATCTTTCCGGTGCCACGCCCGGCCAGCACGGCGGCCAGCCAGGTGCACTCGTCGTTGGACAGGTGTCCGCGGTCGGACAGGATGCGCCGTTTCAGATAGGCCGGATAGGGACCGTTTCGCAGCATGGCCACGTCGTGGTTGGCCTCAATGAGGGCCGCGTCCGCCCGGTCAAAGTACCGGAGCATGGTGTCCGTCACACAGCCGGTGTCCGTAGCGGAGGCGAATACCGCCCCGTCCGCCTCGATCCGGTAGCCCACGCTGTACACCGCGTCGTGAGGCGTGGGGAAGCACGTCACGCTCATGCAGCCCAGCGACAGGGGCCGTTCCGGCTCCAACTCCCGCAGGAGAGGGGACAGCTCCGGAACGCTCCGGCGCAGCGCCTCCGCCACGGGGCCGGGGGCGTAGACCGGCAGGGGAAACTGCTTCGTGAAGACCCGCAGACCCGAGACATGGTCCGCGTGCTCATGGGTGACGAGCACGCCGTCCAGTCCGGCGGGGTCCATGCTGAGCGCCTCCAGCGCGGCGCGGATGCGCCTGGCGGAGATGCCCGCGTCCAGCAGGACGCTCCTGCCGCCGCCCCGGATGAGGGCGCAGTTGCCGGTGGAGCCGCTGGCGAAAACGGCAAGCCGCATCAACCGGCGCTCCAGCTGGCCGCCCGGCTGCGCTCGGACTGCTCCGGCTCGTCTACGCAGCGGATATCCGCGCCCAGAGCCCGGAACTTTCCGACGATGTCCTGATAGCCCCGCTCGATGTAGACCACGTCCTCCACGGTGGTGACGCCCTGGGCGGCGAGACCGGCGATGACCATGGCCGCCCCGGCCCGCAGGTCGCAGGCCCGGACCGTGGCGCCGGAGAGATGGTCCGCGCCCTGGATGAAGGCGGACTGGTTCTCCACTTCGATCTGAGCGCCCATCTTTTTCAGCTCGGCCACGTACTTGAACCGGCCGCTGCTCCACACGGCCTCCGTCACCATGCTGGAGCCGGGGGCGCAGCACAGCACGGCGGTCATCTGCGGCTGCATATCCGTGGGGAAGCCGGGATAGGGCTTGGTCTTGATGTTGGCGGCGTGCAGGGGGCCGTCCCGGCGGACCAGAACGTAATCGTCGCCCTCCTCCACCTCCACGTTCATCTCCTGCAGCTTGGAGGAGATGCATTCCAGGTGCTTGGGGATGACGTTGGACACCCGGACGGAGCCTCCGGCGGCGGCCACGGCCGCCATGTAGGTGCCCGCCTCGATCTGGTCGGGGATGAGGGTGTAGGTGCCGCCGTGCAGCTGCTTCACGCCCTGGATCTTGATGACGTCGGTGCCCGCGCCGCGCACGTCCGCGCCCATGGAGTTGAGGAAGTTGGCCAGGTCCACGATGTGGGGCTCCCGAGCCACGTTCTCGATGACGGTGCGGCCCTCGGCGGTGGCGGCGGCGATCATGATGTTGATGGTGGCGCCCACGGAGACCTTGTCAAGATAGACGTTCCTGCCGTGGAGACGACCGTCCCTGGTCTCGGCGGTGATGAAGCCGCCGGACAGCTTCACGTCCGCGCCCAGGGCGGTCAGGCCCTTGATGTGCTGGTCGATGGGCCGGATGCCAAAGTTGCAGCCGCCGGGCATGGTGCTGCGGGCTCGGCCAAAGCGGCCCAGCATGGCGCCGATAAGGTAATAGCTGGCCCGGATGCGCCGGGTCATATCCCACATCTGGTCCGGAAGAATGTCCATCTGGACATGGGTGCAGTCCAGCTCCACCGTGCTGCGGTTGATCATGCTCACCTTCGCGCCCAGGTAGGTGAGGATATGAAGAAGGGTATCCGTATCGCTGATCTCAGGCAGGTTCTCCAGTCGGCACACGCCGCGGACCATAAGGGCCGCCGGGATGATGGCCACCGCCGCGTTCTTCGCGCCGGATATCTCTACCTCGCCCCGCAGCGGCTTCCCGCCGTGAATAACGAACTTTTCCATAAAAACTCCCAAATATATGTAGTGTCAGGCCGCCGGAGAACGCTTTCCGGCGCCTATGGCAGAACGCCTTATATTGTATCATATCGCGGGAGAAAAATCAATTCCTGTCAGGCCTGTCAAGAAATACCATCGCCTTCATGGCTCCCACCACGGTCTTCGCGTCGTGGATCTGACCGTCCACCGCCATCCGATAGAGCTCGGCCAGCGGCATCATCTCCACGTCCAGAAACTCGTTGGGGTCCGGATGGGCCTGGCCCTGGCGCAGGTCGGAGGCCAGGTAAAGGTAGAGCTTTTCGGTGGAGATACCGGGGGACACGTAGATGTGGCCAAGCTCCGTCCACCTGTCGGCCTCCAGGCCCGTCTCCTCGCTCAGCTCCCTCTTCACCGCGTCGAAGGGGTCCTCGCCCTTCTCCAGCTTACCGGCGGGCAGCTCCAGCAGGACCTTCCCGAAGGGATAGCGGTACTGCCGCACCACGGCCACGTTCCCCCCGTCGTCCACCGCCGCCACGCACACGCCGCCGGGGTGGTGCACCACCTCCCGGACGCTGGCTGCGCCGTTGGGCAGGCTCACGATGTCCTCCGTCACCTCCACCACCGGGCCCTGATGGGAACTGACCCGACGAAGAGGCCGCTCCGTATAGTCCATGGAAAACACCTCCAGGCTCGCTAAAAGGTTACATAATATGGAACTGTTCCCAGTATAACACGTTCCTTTACAAATTTCCACATTTTTATGCTGTACGCGGGCGGATTATTTGCATTATAATCGTCTCATAATGGAGCTTTGTGCATGGGGGGACGCGCGTGATGAAAACGGTACAGGCAACGGAGACGGCGGTGTCCATCTGGATCAGCCGGGAGCAGGCGCCCAGCCGGGCGCAGATGCTGGAGCTGATCCGGCAGGCGCTGGCGGAGCGGGGGCTGACCCCCTGGGAGGAGACGGAGGCGGAATGCTTCGCCGCGGGGGAGGACACGCTGGTCATCGCCCGGCCCGGCCATCCCAGGCGGGCGGCGTTTTATTTCGGGGATCTGGAGGCGCTGCTGGCGGGAGCGCTTTCCTGCGCCGACGGGGACAGCTCGCTGTACATAGCCGGAGACGGGTACGCGCTCACCGTGGAGCCTGAGGCGGCGGGTCCGGCGCTGATGGAGTTCGGAGAGCCCTTCCCGGTCGTCCCCGAGTGGGAAGTCCACGCCAGGGAGCAGGGCATGTGCCTGATCCGGGAGGGGGCCATCGCCGACCTGCGCCGCTATTTTTCGCGGTGAGGGTGTGGTATGGTGACGTCTGTAAACTTTTTTCAAACTGTTTCCTATTCTGTTTGCCAATTTGGAGAAGATACGGTATAATACAATCCTCAGCAGATCGACGGGGAGGTGAGCGCCATGTCGGCCAGGGGAAAGGGGACCAAGCTGATCGCGGAGAACCGCAAGGCCCGCCACGACTATTTCATCCTGGACCGCTACGAGGCGGGCATCGAACTGACGGGCACGGAGGTCAAATCCGTCCGCGCCGGGACGCTGAATCTGAAGGACTGCTACGCCCGGGTGAAGAACGGGGAGCTGTGGGTCCGGGGGATGCACATCAGCCCCTACAAGCAGGGCAGCTACTTCAACGCGGACCCGGACCGGGACCGCCGCCTTCTCATGCACAAGCGGGAGATCGTCCGCCTGGGCGCGAAGGCGCAGCAGGAGGGACTGGCGCTGGTGCCCCTGAGCCTGTACTTCAAGGACAGTCTGGTGAAGGTCGAGCTGGGGCTGTGCAAGGGCAAAAAGCTCTATGACAAGCGCGACGACGCGGCGGAAAAAAGCGCCCGCCGCGAGATGGATCGGAAATTCAAGGAGGCAAACGCATGAAAAATCCCATCGTGACCATTCGGATGCATGACGGCGGCGTCATCAAGGCGGAGCTGTATCCCGAGATCGCTCCCAATACGGTCGACAACTTCATCTCCCTTGCGAACAAGGGGTTCTATAACGGCCTGATCTTCCACCGGGTGATCCCCGGCTTCATGATCCAGGGCGGCTGCCCCCAGGGCAACGGCACCGGCGGTCCTGGCTATTCCATCCCCGGCGAGTTCACCGCCAACGGCTATACCAACGACCTGCGCCACACCCGCGGCGTGCTGAGCATGGCCCGCGCCATGGACCCGGACTCCGCTGGCAGCCAGTTTTTCATCATGCACGACGACGCGCCCCATCTGGACGGCCAGTACGCCGCCTTCGGCCAGGTGCTGGAGGGCATGGACGTGGTGGATAAGATCGCCGCCACCAAGACCGGCTGGGGCGATAAGCCTCTGACCCCCCAGGTCATGGAGAAGGTCACGGTGGAGACCTTCGGCCAGGACTATCCTGTGCCGAAAAAAGCATAAATCGTCGGAGCTCGGGCCACGGCCTCCCTTTGCTGCCAAGGCAGCAAAGCTCGAGAGTGCCCCGGCTCCTCCTCTCCCCACGCGACCCGCTTCGCTGGGCTCGTGTGGGGACCCCATTCCAATTTGTTTTGATTCGTTCTCATGTCGCGCGCCCGGGCTTTCGCCCATGGCGCGCTCCGCGGGGCTGCAATGGTTTCGACGGGGGCGTGGGGGCGGAATAAGCGGGCGGATGACCCGGACATCCAAAAAACTGGGAACCTTTCAAATCAACTGAGAACGACAACACCGTTCTGGCCGCCGCTTAAGGCAGGCCCGTCCAGCCCGGGAGCGCTGCGGCCCGGGGCCTGGGCGTCGACTAGCAGCGTCCGTGCGTGCGCAAAGCTTTGAGCGCACCATGCATCATGAAGCTACCTGACTCGTCATGCGTGACGGCTTGCACCGGGAAGGGGAAGAGCGCGTAAGCGCGAGATAACCGTCTGCGCCCGGAGAAAGTTCCGCTGAAGTGCTTTCGGACAGGGGTTCGATCCCCCTCAGCTCCACCACTCAAATATTACACAAAACCCTACTACTATGTGGGAGGGTTCGCCGAAACGGTGTGGCTGTGTAATATGAAGTAACGCCAGAGAGGTTTTCCTCCCTGGCGTTTACTTTTTATATTTGGTGTTCCACGATCCACTTTACCATGGCATCAAAAGACACCACCCCGGAAGCCACCGCTCGCACCATATCGGACAGTTCTTCTTGCGTGTAGTCCAATTCGATACCGTTCAAGGCCAGAAAGACCAGCATGACGTGAGCGCCAATGCGCTTGTTGCCGTCCACAAAGGCGTGATTCTGGATAAGCCCGTAGCCAAGCCGCGCTCCTTTTTGCTGGATGGACGGGAAAGCATCTGTGCCGTCAAAGCTGTGAAAAGGGGCGCTCAATGCGGAATCCAGAAGGCCCTCGTCTAACAAGCCGTCCGAGCCGCCAGTCTGCCGTATCAGTTCACGATGCAGCATGAGCACCTGCGCTTTTGTGAGCCGTTTCACTTTGCCAAGACCTCATAAGCCTGCCGGTTCTTTTCAACGAAGCGCTTTGAAATGCTCATGACATCCTCGTCCGGGGCAAGTTGCTCTGCCTCTGCCCGACTGAATTCCACGATCAGATAGCGTGGGACGTTGTTCTTCAAAATGACAGCGGAGCCGGTTTCGTCTACCAGCCTTGCCACTCTGGAAAAGTTCTGGTTGGCTTCGGTGATGGACACAAGACTATTGGTATTGATGTTCATTCCTTTTCACCTCCGACTCTATTATACACCATGTTTAGGATAAATTCAACCTATACATCCCGACAGATGAGACCATCTGCCGGGATTTTTAGCTGTAACTGCCGGGCAAATAAGGCCGAGGGGCCATGTGTATGGCATTTGTCAGCAGTTCTTCAAAAGAAATGGGAGATGTTGGATTGTTAACCTTCACACAGTACGCAGCCAGCTGCTCACGAATTGGATTTGAAGTGTCTAACTCATTTAGTGCATCATAGCACGCATTCTTTGCGAACAGGAGAGGGTGAGTTCTTCTTTTGCTTTCCTTTTCGCCGATATAGCCATGATTCTTTAATCTTGCCTCAGATACATAATCTAGATACCTGATTTTACTACCGGGCTCAACAACAGATTCAATAAAAGAATTGATGATAGGACGACCGGGATAGTCTGGGTTAGGGAGAAATTCTTCAAGGCGTATGTGGCCAGCCTTATGATCGGTAACTTCAACAGCAATTACCAACATTAATTTTTGCTGATGAAAGCGCACAGAAGTTAATGCCACTTCAACTGTTCCCGCCAATTTGCACGGAATAGAACGGGGCAGAGAAAAAGCAATGCTCAATTTGCGGTAGATATTATATGCAGTCCGATGACTGCTCAGGCGCAATTCATTCTTAAGTCCAGCAACGGTTACGTTGGGGGCAAAAGTAGAATAATACCATGCGGCATGAAACCACGTTGTCATTGGAATATGGGTGTCTTGAAACAGCGTTCCCGCAATGACAGTGGTTTGATAGCCGCATTTTTTGCATTTGTACTTGTGGCTTCTGATCTCCCACATTTCATTGTGCTGACACTTGGGACACAGATAACCATTTTCCCAGCGCAAATGAAACAAATAATCAAGACATTGGGATTCAGTACCAAACTGATGGAAAAGGGCTGCTTTATCCGTAGCGGTGTTCACCTTCTCTTATGTGCTGACTGTACTCTACCATATCCGTTTTGGTTCGTCAAGTGGAACAAATACAAAATGGCTAGTTAAAGAGTGATGGCCAAGGTTATTAGGTGAAAGGATGGTTTACATAATATGAAACCTCTGGTTATCACAAATAAGCAAGCAAGGCAACTCGCCCAAGTGATTTACCCGGATATAAAAGAGTACATCCAGAGAAACCGAGAAGATTTCGAGGAGTATCTAAAGCAACTGGGAAAGGAAGAGGGGAAGGAGGTTGGAAGAGTCCCCAAATGAAATTAACATACAAACAGGCTAAAGGAGTTGGAGCGGCTGATTGCCAAAGAGGAAGAAGTTTATCCAACCCTCACAGAGGAAGAGATTCTTTTCTTCTTGAACGCGCTCAAAAAGGGCGGGGTGGATGATGTAAAGTACCGCAAGATGCTGATCTCTGTATTCGTCAATAGGATTTACCTCTATGATGACAGAATCACCATTACTTTTAACTCCGGCGACAAACCTGTGACCGTCAATGATGAGATGCTGTCCGACCTTGAGGCAAGGGAGGAAGAGTACAAAGCCCTATTCGATAAGGATAGGGTTTTGTTTTTTGACGGGAGTGGTCCACCACGTCAGAACGGCTCTGGAGATGCCAGGACCTCGCAAGCGAGGCCCTGCGCATCGGCCAGAGCCGTTCTTCCTTTTCCCCACGGGAACAGCGTTCCCGTGGGGGCCCCATTGTTGGCTCTGAAGATGTCAGGTCCCCGCAAGCGGGTCCCCTCCATCGGTCAGAGCCGTTCTTCCTTTTCCCCACGGGAACGGCGTTCCCGTGGGGGCCCCATTGTTGGCTCTGAAGATGTCAGGTCCCCGCGAGCGGGGACCCTCCATCGGTCAGAACTCTTCTTCCTTTTTCCCGTCGCAAACGCCGCGCTGGTTTGCGATGGGAGCCCTGGTAACAAGGTCGCCGCCCAAAAGGGCGGCGATTTGATTGGCGCCCAAGGGGGCGGTCAATACCAGTCGTGCTTTTCGTTCCGGTCCAGGGCGTTGATATGCGCCATTTCCTCGTCGGTCAGTTCAAAGCCGAACAGGTCCAGATTTTCCCGGATATGGTCCGGATCGCTGGAGCCGGGGATGACCACCACGCCCTTTTGCAGATCCCAGCGGAGGATGACCTGGGCGGAGGATACGCCGTGGGCCGCGGCGATGGCCGAGATCGTCTCGTTGCCCAAAAGCTCCGCCGTATGACCCCGCCCGCCGAAGGGATACCAGCCCTGGACCACGATGCCCAGGCTCTGGATATAGGGGATGACGTCATTTTCCTGATAATAGGGGTGGATCTCGTTCTGCACCAGCGCGGGGGTGATATTCACCTGGGGCAGGAATTCCTCCAGCTCCTCCACGTACCAGTTGGACAGGCCCAGAGAGCGTATTTTCCCCTCGCTCACGGCCTGTTCCATGGCGAGATAGGCTTTTACGTCGTTGGTTCCGGGATGGTGGAGCAGCATCATGTCGATGTAGCCGATGTCCAGCTTGTCGAGGGCGTCCTGGATGGCCTGTTCGGGGTCGGCGTACTGCGCGCCGGGATAGAGCTTGGTGATGACGAATATCTCCTCGCGGGGCACGCCGGAGTCCCGGACGGCCCGGCCCACGGCGGCCTCGTTGCCGTACATATAGGCCGTGTCGATGAGCCGTCCGCCAGCCTGGAGCAGGGCGGTGACGGAGGCATAGCATTCCTCGTCGGAGAGACTGTAGGTCCCCAGGCCCATGATGGGCATTTCATAGCCGGAGTTTAGCATGACGGTCCTCCTGTCAAAGTCGAATACGCCGGTCTGAGCGCGCGCCTTCATGTTGTTTGCGTCCAGCCACGCGGCGATCTCCTCCCTGGTCGTCCCGGCGGGAAAACGGGTCCCGTCCAGCCAATGAGCATCCGGCGCGAGAGGGTGCAGGTCGTCGGCGCTGGAGCCGATACCGCTGGAGTGGGAGGTGCAGAAGGGCAGAATGGTCTTGCCCGAGAAGTCATAGCTCTCCAGGAAGGTGCTTATGATCCGGGGCGCCTGGCCGTGCCAGATGGGATAACCCACGAGGACGGTATCGTACCGGTCCATATCCTCCACGCTGCCGGATATGGCGGGGCGTGCGGCAGGGTCGTTCTGCTCCCGGTCGGCCCGGCCGCCGGTATAGTAGGCCAGGTCCGCGTCGGTATAGGGCTGCTCCGGCACGAGCTCGTACAGGTCCGCGCCCAGAATATCCGCGCAGGTCCCGGCCACGGCCTCCGTTGTGCCCGTGCAGGAGAAATAGGCCACCAGGGTCCCTCCCTCGGCTGGGGCCTCGGCCGCCCACGCCGGGACAGCTATGGAAAGGCTCAAACACAGGGCCGACAGCAGAGAGACGGGCCGCTTCATCTCAGGTTCTCCCGGAAGAACGCCTCCAGCTTATCGAAGGGGATGGCGTTTTTGCCGCCGCCGTCGTACAGGTCGGTATGCACCGCGCCGGGGATGATGAGAAGCTCCTTGTTGGCGGCCCAGGGATCATCCTTCACC
The DNA here is from genome assembly GCA_947629245.1 of uncultured Oscillospiraceae bacterium. Classification (GTDB taxonomy): domain Bacteria; phylum Bacillota; class Clostridia; order Oscillospirales; family Oscillospiraceae; genus CAJOIG01. The sequence goes on from CANRDC010000006.1 coordinate 44,983, forward strand.
ATGGCGGCGTAGGCGTCCCGGCTGAAATAGCAGGAGTGGGCCTTTTCCCCGTGGACGATGAGCACGGCGGAGCGTATCTCGTTGGAATAGCGCAAAATGGGCTGATTCATGAAGCTCATGCAGCCGATGACGTTCCAGCCACCGTTGGAGTTGAGGCTGCGGGGATGATAGCCGCGCTTGGTCTTGTAGTAGTCGTAGTAGTCCTTCACAAAGAACGGCGCGTCGTCCGGCAGGGGGTCGACAACGCCGCCGCCCAGGGCGTAGGCGCCGGACCGAAAGTCCGCGATCCGCTGGGCGTTCAGGGCTTTTTTCTTCTCATATCTTGCCTCGGCGGAGTCCTCCGCGTCAAAGTACCCATTGGCGTTGACCCGAGTCATATCGTACATGGTCATGGCCGCCGTGGCCTTGACGCGGGTGTCCAGGGCCGCGGCGTTCAGCGCCATGCCGCCCCAGCCGCAGATGCCGATGATGCCGATCTTCTCCGGGTCCGCGTTATCCTGCACGGACAGGAAATCCACCGCCGCCTGAAAGTCCTCGGTGTTGATGTCCGGGGAGGCCATATAGCGGGGCTGGCCGCCGCTCTCGCCGGTGAAGGAGGGGTCGAAGGCCAGCGTGAGAAAACCCCGCTCCGCCATGGTCTGGGCGTAAAGCCCCGCCGCCTGCTCCTTCACCGCGCCGAAGGGACCGCATACGGCGATGGCCGCCAGAGGCCCGGCGGCGCCCTTCGGCGTATACACGTCCGCCGCCAGCGTGATACCGTAGCGGTTGGGGAAGGTCACCTTCCGGTGCTCCACCCTGTCGCTTTCCGGGAAGGTCTTATCCCAGTCCTGTGTCAGTGCAAGCTCAGTCATTTCGAGAGCCCATCCTTTCTGCGCACTTATTTTATATTGTGATTGTACACCCTTGACGGTCGGCGCGCTAATGGTTATAATTTATATCATGTTATTCGAATTTTAAATATCAGGAAGGGGAGTGTCTATGGAGATACGGACGCTGCGCTACTTTCTCGCGGTGGCGCGGGAAGAGAGCATGACCCGCGCCTCCGCGTATCTGCACGTTTCCCAGCCCACGCTGTCCAGGCAGATACAGTCGCTGGAGGACGAGCTGGGGAAAAAGCTGTTCATCCGCCACAGCTTCAGCATCGAGCTGACGGAGGAGGGGGCGCTTCTGCGGCAGCGGGCGGAGGATCTGGTGTCCATGGCGGACAAGATCGCGGGGGAATTCATGGCGCTGGACGACGTGACCGGCGGGGACGTATATCTGGGGCTGGCCGAGTCGTACCAGATCCGTTCCCTTGCCCGCCAGATCAGGCGGTTCAAGCAGACCTGTCCCGGTCTGCGCTACCACATCACCAGCGGCGACACGGAGCAGGTCACGGAAAAGCTGGACAAGGGCATCCTGGACTTCGTGGTGCTGGCGGAGGAGCCGGATGCCGGAAGATATGAACGCCTCAGCTTCCCCGAGGCGGACGTATGGGGGCTCGTGATGCCCCGGGACTGTCCGCTGGCGGAGAAGGAGAGCATACGCGCGGAGGATCTGGTGGGGCTGCCGCTGTTCTGCTCCGAGCAGGGCTGGAACAAGGACATCCCCCGCTGGTGCGGGGAATGGATGGACAAGCTGCGTTTGGAGGGGTCGTTTCGGCTGAGCTACAACGCCTCGCTCTTCGTCAGAGAGGGGCTGGGATATCTGCTCACCTTTGACAAACTCATCGACACGAGCCGGGAGAGCGGGCTCGTGTTCCGGCCCCTGGCCCCGAGGCTGGAGGCCAGGATGTATCTTGTATGGCGAAAGTACCCGGTCTTTTCGCCCATCGCGGAACGGCTGCTGGCCGGGATCAGGGACGCGTTTGAAGCCCGCTGACCGCCCAAGCATACCGGTCCCGCCAAGACGGTTTGGAGGGCAATGGCTCTCCCGACCTTCGCGCCAACGCAAAAAAAAGCGGCGCGGAAAGGGAGTCGTCGTCTCTCCATTTCCGTGCCTTGCTTCTGTTGTATGCCTTCGGACTGGCCGGTTTGCGCGTCACGGGACTGATGGTCCAGACGCCGCGCCTTCTCGCGTCCAGCTCCCGCTTTTTCTTTTTCGAGAGCTTGGCATAGGGTATGAACTTTTCCATAGCGCTCCTTTCAGAAAGACTGTTATTTTTTGAGCTTCCCATTGGTCAGGGCCCCGCCCAGCCAGGAGCTCAGCCCGACGCCGACGCCCAGCGCCCCCAGCAGCGCGCCCGCGCTGAGACCGGCCAGAGCCCCCACGTCCTTCAGCCACTGCTTGGAGACCTTGGCGCGGGAGGTGGCGCCCGCCAGGATGGACGGGGCCAGCATATTGGCCTTTTCCGTGATCCGCTCCCGCTCTTCCGGGCTGTAGTTCTCGGGGTGGTCCACCAGCGCGTCCAGCAGAAGCCTCAGCATCTCGGTGTCGTCGTCCGGCGACTGGAGCATCTCGGCGTCCAGAACGCTGCGCATGGCGATGTACTGGGTCTTTGTGAGCCGACTGCGGCCGCTCTCGATGTTGTTGACGGTCTGGCGCGTCACGCCGATGCGTTGGCCGAGCTCCTCCGCCGTCCAGCCCACCGTCCGGCGGAGCAGAAGCAGATGCTCCTGCATACGGGCTATCTCTTCCATCCTTATCCGCCTCCCAACTAAATAATAGCCCTTGACAATAAATTTGTCAAGGGCTATTGACGCGGGCCGGGCTGTTTTCCGGCTCATCTTGGGCTCACTTCAGCTTTTCGTCGTATACGGCCCGGGAGCCGCCGATGAATTTGGGGCGGGTGCGGGCGGCCAGGACGATGGCCTGACCGATGGTATTCTGCTCCAGCCGCACGGGTACGGCCACCTCCTTCAGGTGCATGCCGATGAGCACGCCGCCGATGTCCAGTCCCGCGTCGGCTCGGATGCGTTCCACGGCCACGGGCTCGGACAGGGACTTGTATGCCGCCGTGGCGAAGCTGCCTCCGGCCTTTGGCTGGGGCACCGCGTTGACGATCTCCGCGCCGGGCACGGCCTTGGCCTCCGTGATGACGGCCCGATTCAGGTGCTCGCAGCACTGTGCCGCCAGGAAAATACCCTTCATATACAGCACCCGGTAGATGCCCTCAAAGATGACCTGGCCGATCTCCGGGGCGGAGGCGCTGCCGATCCAGCTGCCGACGACGGCGCTGGTGCTGCAGCCCACCACCACGGTCTGGCCCCGGCGCATATCCGCCTTTCGGACGAGCTCCTCCGCCGCGGCCGCCGCCTGGGCGCGAATGCGCTCCAGCTGTTCCAGTTCTGTCATGACGTTCTCCTTTCCGCGCTCCGGGGAGGCGCTGTATGTTATTTTAAATCATTTTTCCCGGAAAAACAATACCCGGCGGACCATGTGGGGGCGAAAGCAAATTTTGGTTGACATACCTTCACATTTTTTATATAATGAGCAAGTTGCCGCGAGCGAGTTGCCGCGAATACCCGCCAACTAACGGCGGCGGACCCATTGGCCGCCGATGAGTAATATGAAAAGAAAGGACGAAACGAAAAATGCTGCGAACCTATCAGCCCAAGAAGCGCCACGCCCAGAAGGAGCATGGCTTCCGCAAGCGCATGTCCACCCGCAACGGCCGGAAGGTGCTTTCCGCCCGCCGCGCCAAGGGCCGTAAGAAGCTGAGCTACTGAGCTTCGGCCGGTGAACAACGGGGAACGGTGAGAGCTACGACCTCCCTGAAACAGGACCGGGATTTCCGGCGGGTCTACCGCAAGGGGGCCAGCGCCGTGCGGCCCTGTCTGGTGGTATACGCCCGCAGGACCAACGGACGGGAAAACCGCCTGGGCATCACCGTGACGGCCAAGGTGGGCAAGGCCCACACGCGCAATCTGGTGCGCCGCCGCCTGCGGGAGATCTACCGCCTGCATGAGGACGGCATCCGCACGGGCTACGACTTTGTGGTGGTGGCCCGGACCCGTGCCGCCACGGCGGGATACAGAAGGCTGGAAAAAGAATTCCTGTCCGCGAGCCAAGAGCTGGGGGCGGCGCTGTGAAGCGGCTGCTGCTGGCTATCGTTCGTTTTTACAGGAGGCATATCTCCCCGTATACCAAGCCCTGCTGCCGGTTCATCCCCACCTGCAGCGAGTACGCCCTTACCGCCATCGAGCGGTACGGGGCATGGAAGGGCGGCTGGCTTGCCCTCAAGCGCATCTGCCGCTGTCACCCCTTCCACACAGGGGAGCACGATTTCTACGATCCCGTGCCATAAATTAGGAGAGAACTATGTTAAGAGCTATCGCAAAGCCTTTCGGCGCGCTGATGCTGCTTCTTTACAACCTGGTGAACAACTACGGCGTGGCTATCATATTGTTCGCCCTGGTGGTGAAGCTCATCATGCTGCCGTTCCAGCTCAAGAGCAAGAAGAGCATGATGCGCATGAGCCGCATGACGCCCCGGCTGAAGGAGCTGGAAAAGAAGTTTGGCAACGACCAGCAGCGCTACCAGCAGGAGATGGCCAAGCTGTATCGGGAAGAGGGCGTCAACCCCATGGGCGGGTGCCTGTGGAGCCTGCTGCCGTTCCCCATCCTGATCGCCCTGTATCAGGCCATCCGTTACCCTCTGACCATCATGATGGGCGTGCCGGAAAGCCTGCTGGCCGAGGGCGGCTCCATCTTCCAGAAGCTGGCGAGCCTGGGCTACCAGGCCCAGACCGGGCGGACGGCCTACTATGACCAGATCTTCCAGTCCAAGTTCATCACCGAGAATTTCGACGCCTTCGCAGGACTGTCGGACAAGCTCCAGCAGATCAGCTATAAGTTCCTGGGCCTGGACCTGAGCCAGACGCCGTCCTTCTCCTTCTGGAGATGGGATTTTTCCGACGCGTCCGCGTGGCTGCCGGCGCTGGGCCTGTTCATGATCCCGGTGCTGTCGGCGCTTTTGAGCTGGCTTTCCATGAAGGCGTCCAACGCCGCCAGCCCCCAGACCGCAGATACCCAGCGGCAGATGCGGACCATGAACCTGATCATGCCCCTCATGAGCCTGTATATCTGCTTCACCATGCCCGCCGTCATGGGCATCTACTGGATCGCCCAGAGCGTGTTCGCCATGGCGCAGGATATGATCCTGAACAAGGTCTACAATAAGCAGCTGGACATCGAGGACGCGGACCGCATCCAGCGGGAGAAGGCCAAGGAGGCGGAGCTGGAGGCCAAGCGCGCCGAGACCGAGCGGCTGAAGGCCGAGGGCGCCACCGTGGAGAACCGGAACACCTCCAAGAAGAACAAGCGCGCCGTGGCCGCCCAGAAGGAAGTGGAGCGCAGGGCCGCCGAGGCCCGCGCGGCAAAGCTGGCCAAGAAGGGCATAACGGAGGAGAGCGTCCCCGAATCCCAGGTGGGCGACCGGCGCTATGCCAGGGGCCGCGCCTATGTGGCGGACCGGTACTCCAACCCCGACGAGGCCGAGGAAAAGACCCGGGCCGCCGCGGCGGAGAGCGCGGCGTATGACAACGAGCCGACCGAGCCTGCTGTGGAGAGCGTCGAGGCGGAGGGTCTTGTCCATGAGGCCCCCGACGCGGACGCGGAGCCGGTGGCGGGACATGAGGAGCAGCCGGAGGAGGAAGAGCACGCCCCGGAGAGCGAGCCGGGCAAGGACGCCGCGGAGGCGGAGGAGCTGCCGCCCGAAGGCGAAATGTAACGGAGGAAGAGCAAGCAAATGCAGAGATCGATCGAAGTCCACGGAAAGACGGTGGACGACGCCCTGGCCAAGGGTCTGGCGGAGCTGGGCCTGGAGCGGGACGATGTGTCTGTTGAGATCATAGAGCGGGGCAAGAAGGGCGTGTTCGGCATCGGCGCCGTGGAGGCGGTGGTGCGCCTGAACTACGAGGCCCCGGAGGACGAGGCCCCCGCGCCCAAGCCCGCGCCCGCGCCAAGGCCCGCCCCCAAGGCGGAGGCTCCCAAGCCCGCGCCCAAGGCGGCGGAGCCCAAGCCCGCGGCGAAGCCGGAGGCTCCCAAGCCGGTCGACGCGCCCGCGCCCGAAGCGTTTCGGAAAGCGGAGGGCACCCAGGCCGAGCAGACCGAGGCGTTCCTCAAGGGCCTGCTGGAGCACATGGGCGTGCAGGCGGAGATGACCATCACCGCCCGTGAGGGCGGCGGTCTGGACGTGCAGCTCAGCGGCGAGCACATCGGCGCCGTGATCGGCCGCCGGGGGGAGACCCTGGACGCCATCCAGCATCTGACCAACTACGCCGTGAACCGGGGCAGCGACCGCCGGGCCCACATCAACGTGGACGCGGAGAACTACCGGTCCAAGCGGGAGGATTCGCTGGTGCATCTGGCGGAGAAGATGGCGGAGAAGGCCATCAAGTATAGGCGCAGCATGGCCCTGGAGCCCATGAACTCCTATGAGCGGCATGTGATCCACACCGCTCTGCAGGACTATGAGGGCGTCACCACCAGCTCCACCGGCACGGAGCCCAACCGCCGTGTGGTCGTCTCCTACGTGAAGCCGGAGACGAAGAAAGAGGAAAAGGGCTACAAAGAGTGGTGCTAAACTGATGAACGCAATGGGACGGCCTCGGCCGTCCCGATTGCTATGTATTCCGTTATGTGGAGGGCAGCGCCATGGTATTTTCCAGCGCGATCTTTCTGTTCGTCTTTTTCCCGGCGGTGTTCGCCGTATACCATATCGTTCCCGGCGTGAAGGGCAAAAACCTGGTCCTTGTGCTGGCAAGCCTGGTGTTTTACAGCTTCGGACGGCTGGCGTATCTGCCGCTGCTGCTGGTCTCCATCCTGGTCAACTGGGGACTGGGCCGGGTCCTGGGCACGCTGGAGGGCAATGGGAAGCGCCGTGTGGTGGTGATACTGCTGGCGGCGTTCGACCTGGGGCAGCTGGGCGCGTTCAAGTACCTGGACTTTTTCGTGGAGAACGTCAACGCCCTGTTCGGCACGGCCATCCCCCTGCCGGGCATCCCCTTGCCCCTGGGCATCTCGTTTTTTACCTTCACGGCGCTCAGCTACGGCATCGAAGTCTACCGCAAGCCGTCCAATATGGCAAAGAGCCTCTTGGACACGGCCCTGTATATCTCTTTGTTTCCCACCATCCTGTCCGGCCCCATCGTGAGCTGGAGGACCGCCGCGCCCCAGCTGCAGGAGCGGACCTGTACGGCGGAAAAGACCGCACGGGGCATCCGCCGCTTCATCGTGGGCATGGCGAAAAAGCTGCTGGTCGCGGATATCGTGGGACGGATGGTGGACGGGATCTACGCCGGGTCCGTGCTGGACGCCCGGATCGCGTGGCTGGGGGCCGTGGGCTACGCCGTGCAGATCTACTTTGACTTTGCCGGATACTCCGACATGGCCATCGGCATCGGCCAGATCTTCGGCTTCGCCATCCCGGAGAACTTCGACCGGCCCTATACGGCCCTGGGACTGACGGATTTCTGGCGGCGCTGGCACATCAGTTTGACCACCTGGTTCCGGAACTACGTCTACATGCCCCTGGTCATGAGCGGCCCCTTGCAGAAGCTCTATAAAAAGTGGGCGCGAAAATATGGCCGTGCCAGGGCCAACAAGCTGTCCATCCTGATCCCCATGGCCGTGGTGTGGCTGCTGACGGGCCTGTGGCACGGGGCGGCCTGGAACTATGTGCTGTGGGGCCTGTGGCACGGGCTGTTCTGCGCCCTGGAGGGCGTGGGGCTCATCCGGACAAAAAAGCTGGAAAAGTCCGTCGGCGGGCGCTGGGTCCTGCGGGCCTATACGTGGCTGGTGATATTGCTGGGCACGGTGCTGTTCCGGTCCGGGAGCCTTGCCCAGGCGGGCGGGATGTTCGCCGCCATGTTCACCGGCTGGCGTTTTGCCCCGGCGGGGACGCTGCTTTTGCAGCGGGTGCTGAACGGGCAGAATATCCTCTGCCTGGTCCTGGGCGTCCTGCTGGGAGTAGTGGTACTTCCAAAGCGCCTGAAAGCGCCGGAAAAGCTGGCCCGCTGGGGCGAGAGCGCGTCCTACGTGCTGTGCCTGGGGCTGCTGGCTCTGTGCGTGATGAACATGGCCCAGAGCGGCTTCGTGCCGTTCATCTACCTGCAATTTTAAGGGGAGGGGAGCGCGATGAAAAAATTCTGGTACGTCCTGTTCGCCGCCCTGTTCTTCCTGGCATGCCTGGTCCCCTCGGTGGGGATGCTCCTGGAGGGCCCCGCCCCGGCGGCGGCCAACGAGATCCCGGCGGCGGCGCCAAGACTTACGAAGATGGATGGCAGCTTCAACCCAAACGTCCTGTCCGACCTGCAAAACTATGTGGCCAACGGCTTTTTCCTGCGGCTGGAGGGCATCACCGCCTGGGACAGCCTGACCGCCAACGTGTTTGATGCCTCCGCCAACGACGATGTGCTCATCGGCCCGGACGGGTGGCTTTTCTACGGCGCGGCGGTCAACGACATCTCCGGCGCGAACCAGATGACGGACCGCGAGATATGGTGCGCCGCCCGGAGCCTGGCCCTCATGCAGGAGTATGCCCAGAGCCAGGGCGCGCAGTTCCTCTTCACCGTCCCCTGCGGCAAGTATACCCTCTATCCCGAGCACGCGCCAAGCTATGTGACCGTGGCACAGGGCAGCAACCGGACCCAGCTGGAGGCGGCGATGGCGGAGCAGGGAATAAATTATGTAAACCTTTATGATCCCTTTGTCCAACAGGATGAAGAGCTCTACTGGCAATGGGACAGCCACTGGCACAGCCGGGGCGCGGCCCTGGCGGCAGACCAGATCATGAAGGCGGCGGGACAGGAGACGGACTATTTCGCCGGGCCCTTCACGCCGGTGCTGAACCACACCGGGGACCTCTACGAGATGCTGTATCCCACCGGGACCGCGCGGGAGGCGGATTACAGCTGGGACCCCGGCTTCACGTTCACCTATACCAGCAATTTCCACTCGGCGGACGACATCACCATCGAGACGGAAAATCCGGAGGCGTCCGGCAGCCTTCTCATGTTTCGGGACTCCTCCGGCCGGAGCCTGTACCCCTATATGGCACAAAGCTTTGGCAAAGCGTACTTCTCCCGGCAGAACAACTATAGATTGGATTATGTAAATGAACAAAACGCCACGCTGGTGGTGATCGAGCTGGCGGAGCGGACGCTGCCCTATCTGCTGAAGTACCCGGCGGTATTTCCCGCGCCGGAGCGGGACGCCACGGTGCTGGAGGGGCTGGAGAGCGTGGACAGCGCTCTGGCCGCGGAGGAGCCGGGCAGGACGATGGAGGGCTGTCAAAAGCTCACCGGCACCCTGCCGGAGACGGCGGTGGACGGGGCGGTCTATGTGTCCGTGGACGGGGCGGTCTGGGAAGCCATCCCCAACGAGGGGAGCTTCACCGCGTATCTGCCCGGCGATGTGGATTGGGAAAGCGCCCAGGTATATGTGACGGACTGAAAGGAGTATTTTATGGAACTGCATGAAGCGTTGACGCTTTTGGAAAACACCCAAAAGAAGCTGTTTGCCTACAACACGGCAAGCTCGGCCCTGTACCTGGACGCCGTCACGGTGGCTCCCAGGGACACGGCGGAGGGCCGGGGCGTGGCGCTGGGCGTCCTGGCGGGGGAGCAGCACAAGCTGCTCACGGATCCGGCGCTGGCGGACGCGCTGGCGGTATTGAATGAACACAAGGGGGAGCTGGATCTGCTACACGCCCGCCAGACGGAGGAGCTGGCCCGGTCCGTCCGGCAGCTCACCCGAATCCCGGCGGAGGAGTATATGGCCTACGCCCAGCTCACCAACGAGGCGGACGACGTGTGGCGCCGGGCCAAGGAAGCCAGCGATTTTGAACTTTTCCGGCCATGCCTGGAAAAGCTGGTGGCGTATAACCGCAAGTTCGCCGGGTACTACGACCCGGACAAGGCCCCCTACGACGCGCTGCTGAACGAGTACGAGCGGGGCGTGGATATGACCATGCTGGACGGCTTTTTCGCCGCCCTTCGGGACAAGCTGACGCCGCTTATCCGGGCCATCGGCGAAAAGCCCCAGCCCGACGACAGCTTCCTGCACCGGCATTATCCTGTGGAGCGGCAGCGGCAGCTTTCCGACCACCTGATGCAGGTGCTGGCCCTGGACCGGGCCCACTGCGGCATCGGCGAGACGGAGCACCCCTTCACGCTGAACTTCACAAGCCGGGACGTGCGCATCACCACCCACTACTATGAGAACGACCTGGCCAGCTCCATGTATTCCGTCATCCACGAGGGCGGCCACGCCCGGTATGAGCTGGATGTGGACCCCCAGGTGGAGTACACGGTACTGGCGGGGGGCGTGTCCATGGGGGTGCACGAGAGCCAGAGCCGGTTTTATGAGAATATAGTTGGCCGGTCCCGGCCCTTCATCGAGGCCGTTTTCCCGAAGGTGAAGGAGCTCTTCCCGGAGCAGCTGGCGGACGTGACGGCGGAAAAATTCTGGCGGGCGGTGAATAAGGCCCAGCCCTCCCTGATCCGCACAGAGGCGGACGAACTGACCTACAGCCTGCATATCATGGTCCGCTATGAGATCGAAAAGGCCCTTATCGGCGGCGATCTGGCTGTCAAGGACGTGCCGGAGACCTGGAACAGGCTCTACAAAGAGTATCTGGGCTTGGATGTGCCGGACGACGCCCGTGGGTGTCTGCAGGACTCCCACTGGTCTGGCGGGAGCTTTGGCTACTTCCCGTCCTACGCCCTGGGCAGCGCCTACGGGGCCCAGATGCTGCGGAACATGGAAAAGGATATGGACGTCTGGGGCCCGGTGGGGCGGGGCGATCTGGGAGGCGTGACGGCATGGCTCACTGAAAAGGTCCACCGCTTCGGGGGCCTTCTGACCCCGGCCCAGGTGGTGGAAAACGCCTGCGGCCCCTTCGACCCCACGGTCTACACGGACTATCTGACGAAGAAGTATACGGAGCTTTACGGACTGTGAAAGAGCACGGGGCGCTTTTGCGCACAGAAAAGGACCATCCCTTCGCGGGATGGTCCTTTTCTGTGCCTGTCACCCGGCGCGGAGCTCCAGGGGAGCGACGGTCTATTTTACCTCTATGACTTTCCCATAGCCTCCGTAATAGCGCACGCCGTTATAGAGCGAATAGAGCCGGAGGTCATAATAGACCGGCTCGTCGGCAGGCGGCTCGCTGGGATCGAACCACTCCGTCTGCGCGGGATCGTCGACGGTGGCCCAAATGACCTTCTCACCGTCCTCTCCGACGGTCCGCCGGATGAGACAGCCATCCGCGCCGGGCACGGCATCCCAGGTCAGACGGATGCCGCCGTCCACCCGCTGGGCAGATGTAAAGCGCGTCGTGCCGATCAGCTTGGCGTATTCCGGGATGGACTGCAGAAGGGTCCCGTCCTCCAGACGGACGGAGAGAACGTAGGCATAGGGGACGCCGGACGATACGTCTGTGTCCTGATACTTGCAGAGCGCGGGGTCCCGCACGGGGATGGCGACCGTCTCCCCCGAGGTCATGTCGGTCCGCTGAAGCTCGACAGACGCTCCCTCCGGTACCGGGAGCCAGGTCAGCGTAAAACCGGACGACTTGTACCGGGCGGCCTGCAGGCCGAGCTTCCCCTCTTCGGTCAGTTTCGCGACGGTGTCCGGCGCCAGATAATCCGATATCAGGAAATCCGCGCCCATGGCAAGCAGCCTCTGAGCCTCATAGGAGTCCTGCACCGTGTAGAGATAGGTCTTTAACGGGGAGCCGGACAGCGTTTCAGCCCGTTCCGGCGTGTAATCGCCCGCCTCGATGGAAAAGCTGGTGACGCCGTGAGAAAGACAGAAGTCCAGAAAATCCTCCGGCTCATAGATGGAGCTCTCCCGGACGCCGTCCGCGGCGAACAGCATGTGCAGCCAGGGAAAATCCCCCGCGTCCAGAAAACCCAGCAGCATCTCCGTGCTCCGGGCGCTCATCACGACCTGGGACAGCATCTCCGTGCCCTGGGCCTCGTCCGCGATCTGCTCGGCGATATACCGGGCGGTGGCCCGGTCACACTCCTTGATGTCCAGCAGCACATGGACGTCCGGATGGGCCAGGACCCAGCCTGCGAATCGGGAAAATGTCATGACCGGGAGATCTGCGCCGACGGTATAGGTCAGATACTCCTCCAGCGATGGAGGGGCGGAATCCGGGCGCTCGACGTGAATGAAACGAAGCGCATAATCGCTGTCGTTGAACCCATGGGTGCAGATCAGGACGTTGTCGGACGTGAGCGTGATATCCGTCTCAAACAGGCGGTAGCCGTTTTCATAGGCGGTGGTCAAAGGCAGCGAGCGCGTTGGTGATGGTAAAACCGCCGTACACGCCGCCGGAGTGCGCCAGGACGCCTTTGTCTGCAAAATACACGGGGTCTGCGCTGCCCTCTGCCTCTGCCTCTGCCCGAGCCGTTGGAGCGCCTCCCGCCGCTCCGCAGGAGGCCGCCAGAAACAGTCCCAGAACGCCCGCCATAGCGGCCCGGCGCCGGACGGCGGGCGTGTGGCCGCGCTTTGTCGTTTTCATCATAAAAGGACCTCACGATCATGTGGACTTGTCCAGCGGATCAGCGGCTGGAGCATATTACCAATTTATCATACTGCGGCCCGGTTGACAAGACGAATTTCAGGGGCTCGGACGGATGCGCGGACGATACGGCAATTGACGGGCGGTCGTTATGGGAGTAAAATGGCCGGGTGGAGAGGAGGCGGCGATGTACAAGATATTCATCGTGGAGGACGACCGGGCCCTGGCGGAGGTCATGGCCCGGCAGATCGAGAGCTGGGGCCATGCTGTCCGGTGCGCGAAAGACTTCCAAAACGTGCTGGGGGAGTTTCTGGACTACGACCCCCACCTGGTGCTGCTGGACATCGGTCTGCCCTTTTTCAACGGCTATCACTGGTGCTCTGAGATCAGGCGGGTGTCCAGCGTGCCGGTGGTGTTCATCTCCTCGGCCTCGGACAACATGAACATCGTCATGGCCATGACCATGGGCGGGGACGATTTTCTGCCCAAGCCCGTGGATCTGCAGGTGATGACGGCCAAGCTCCAGGCGGTGCTGCGCCGGGCCTACGACATGGGGGGCAAGATCCCTGTGCTGGAGCACAGGGGAGCGGTGCTGAACCTGAACGACGCCAGCCTGAGCTTTGAGGGCAAACGGGTGGAGCTTACGAAAAACGAGTTTCGCATTTTGCAGACCCTGCTGGAGAACAAGGGCAAGGTGGTCAGCCGGGAGACCCTCATGACCCGGCTGTGGCAGATGGACGCCTACGTGGAGGAGAACACCCTGACGGTGAACGTGACCCGGCTGCGGCGCAAGCTGGAGGAGGCGGGGCTGCGGGACTTCATCGCCACCCGCGTGGGCTCCGGCTACATCGTGGGGTGAGCCATGGAGCGGGAGAGGCACTATTTGTGGAACTATCTCCGGTCCCATCGCCGGGGCGCGGGGGTGCTGGCGCTGTTCACGGCCATCTTCGCGCTGGTGTTCGCGCTGTACGGCGCGCCGACAGAGGCGGTATGGTACGCGGCGGGGCTGTGCGCCCTGGCGGGCGCGGGCTTGCTGGCGGCGGGATACGTCCGCTTCCGGCGGGAGCATGAAAAGCGTCGGGCCGCCCTGGAAAATATCCTCATACTGACGGAATCTCTGCCCCCGGCGGACACCCCGGCGGAGGCGGATTTCCGGGCCATGGCTGAACGGATGAAGGCCGCCTATGGGGAGCTTGTCACCGACACCGAGCGGGCCCGGCAGGAGCATCTGGACTGGTACACCGCCTGGGTCCACCAGATCAAGACCCCCATCGCCGTCATGCAGATGACGCTGCAATCGGAGGACACCCCGGAGCACCGGGCGTTGGAGGCGGAGCTTTTTCGCGTCCGGCAGTACGCCCAGATGGCCCTTACCTATCTGCGGCTGGACGAGGGCGGGAGCGATCTTGTGATCCGCACGGTGGACCTGGACGGGATCATCCGCCAGGCGGTGCGCAAATACGCGCCCCAGTTCGTGCGGAAAAAGCTGTATCTGCGCTACGAGGGCACGGACGTACAGGCGCTCACGGACGAGAAGTGGCTGTCGTTCATCATCGAGCAGCTTCTGGACAATGCGGTCAAGTATACGCCCGCCGGGGGCGTGACCGTGGCGGTGAGCGCGGAGAAGGTGCTGTCCGTGGCGGACACGGGCATCGGCATCGCGCCCGAGGACCTGCCCCGCGTGTTTGAAAAGGGCTTTACGGGCTACAACGGCCGGACCGACAAGACCGCCACGGGGCTGGGACTGTACCTGTGCCGCCGGTCCGCGGAAAAGCTCCGTCACCGGCTCTGGGCCGAATCGGAGCCGGGGAAGGGCAGCGTGTTTTTCCTGGACCTGCACACAGATAAGCTGGAAGTGGAGTGAGAGTATGCGCCGCCAGGTGCACATTATGAAATGCCTCCCTCTGACGAGGAAGGTGGCTCGCCCGCCAGGGCGAGACGGAGGGAGAGATAAGCCGGGCTGTAGATTTTTCTCTCCCCCAGTCAGCGCTTTGCGCTGACAGCCCCCTCGTCAGAGGGGGCCGTGCGCGGCGCGACATGACAAAACTGTCACGTCCGGGCGTCAAAATGTCACCCAAAGCGATTTTGACGGCCCGGATGTTTTGCTATGATAAGGACACGATAAGGAGGGAAACATCATGACGATGCTTGAAGTGCAGAGCCTGGGCAAGATCTACACCGGCCGGTTCGGCGGCAACCAGGTCCGGGCCCTGAACAACGTGTCCTTTTCCGCGGAAAAGGGGGAGTATGTGGCCATCATGGGCGAGTCCGGCTCCGGCAAGACCACCCTGCTCAACATCCTGGCGGCGCTGGATAAGCCCACCAGCGGCAAGGTGATATTGGAGGGCCGGGACATGTCCGCCATCCGGGAGGGGGAGCTCGCGGCCTTCCGGCGGGACAGCCTGGGCTTCGTGTTCCAGGACTTCAATCTGCTGGACACCTTCAATCTGCGGGACAATATCTTCCTGCCCCTGGTGCTGGCGGGGAAGGGCTATGTGGAGATGGCCCAGCGTCTGCAGCCCATCGCGCAAAAAATGGGTATCACCGAGGTACTCACAAAATACCCTTACGAGTGCTCCGGCGGCCAGAAGCAGCGGGCGGCGGTGGCAAGGGCGGTCATCACAAACCCGAAGATCCTGCTGGCCGACGAGCCCACGGGGGCGCTGGACTCCAAGTCCTCCGACGAGCTTCTGGACCTGTTCGGGTCCCTAAACCGGGAGGGCCAGACCATCCTGATGGTCACCCACTCCACCAAGGCCGCCAGCCACGCCGGGCGGGTGATCTTCATCAAGGACGGGGAGCTTTTCCACCAGCTCTACCGGGGCGACAGCTCCAACGAGCAGATGTACCAGAAGATCGCGGACACCCTGACGCTGCTGGCCACGGGAGGGCGCGAGCATGAATAAGCGCTTTTACGCCCGCCTGGCCGCCCGGAACCTGCGGAAAAACGCCCAGAGCTACGGGCCGTTCCTGCTGGCGGGCGCGCTGACGGTGTGCATGTTCTACATCATCCTGTCTCTGGCGGTCGATCCGGGGCTGGCGTCCATGACCGGGGCCACCACCATCCAGGTGGTCATCCGCTACGGGGTGTTCGTGGTGGGGCTGTTCGCGGTGATCTTTCTCTTTTACACCAACAGTTTCCTCATCAAACGGCGCAAGCGGGAGTTCGGCCTGTATAACGTGCTGGGCCTGGAGAAAAAGCACCTGGCCAAGGTGATCGCCTTTGAGACGGCGTACATCGCCGCCCTGTGCATGGGACTGGGGCTCATCCTGGGCATGGCGCTGGACAAGCTGCTGCTTCTGGTGGTAGCAAAGATCATCGGCGTGGAGGCGCCCCTGGGCTTTTTCGTGAGCTTTCAGGTCGTCGGCGTCACGCTGGCTCTGTTCGGGGCCATCTTCCTGCTCATCTTCCTGTTCAGCATCCGGCAGGTGTACGTGGCCCGGCCGGTGGAGCTTTTGCAGTCGGAGCACGCCGGGGAGCGGGAGCCCAAAGCCAAGTGGCTCATAGCCCTGGTGGGCCTGGCCTGCCTGGGGGCGGGGTACTATATCGCCGTCACCACCACGAACGTGCTCCAGGCCATCTTCCTGTTTTTTGTGGCGGTGGTGCTGGTCATCGTGGGCACCTACCTGCTATTCACCGCCGGGAGCATCGCCCTTTTGAAGCTGCTGAAAAACAACAAGCGATATTATTACAAGACCCGGCACTTCACCGCCGTGTCCGGCATGATGTACCGGATGAAGCAAAACGCCGTGGGCCTGGCCAACATCTGTATTTTGTCCACCATGGTACTGGTGATGATCTCCGGCACGAGCTGCCTCATGCTGGGCATGGAGTCCAGCCTGCAGACGAGCTATCCCTACGACGTGAACATCCCCCGCAGCAACGGCGAGACCATTGCCATGGTGAAAAAGGCCGTGGCGGACGCGGGCATCCCGGCAGAGGACGAGACGGAGTACGATTACATGACCTTTGTCGCCTATCAACGGCCCGGCGGACTGGAGACGACCAGGGACTATACTCTGGACACAAGTTCCCCGTTGTGCGACGTGCTGGTGGTGGACCTGGACGATTATAACCGCTGCACCGGCCAGAGCTATACCCTGGGCCCGGACGAGATACTGCTCAAGGTGGAGCGGACGGACTATGCCGGGGACACTCTGGAGCTGCTGGGCAAGACCTATACCGTGAAGGAGCGGGTGGAGCCCAGGGTGAAGAGCGGTGAGCTGACTTTTAATCTGACCACCTCCTGGTACATCGTGGTGTCGGACAAAGGGGAGCTGGAGCGGCTGGCGCGGGCGGCCTACGAAGCGCCGAACGCCGCGCAGGGCGGAGACATGACCGTGGGCGAGGCGCGTCACTTGCTGGGCCGGTTTTACGGCTTCGATGTGCCCGGCCACGACAACGAGACGGCTCTGGACGCCCGCCTTGCCATCCGGAATGCCTGGAATGCGGCGGCGGAGGACGGGTCCGTGGACCTGTTGGGGACATACGAGATCCGGGCCTGGGAGCGGCAGGATTTCGTGAGCCTATATGGGAGCCTGTTCTTCCTGGGGATGTTCCTGGGGCTGCTGT
>CANRDC010000007.1 GCA_947629245.1 uncultured Oscillospiraceae bacterium
AAGCCCGTGGTAGCCCTGGAGAGCACCATCATCTCCCACGGCATGCCCTGGCCCCAGAACGCCGAGACGGCCTTCGCCGTGGAGGACGTGATCCGCGCCCACGGCGCGGTGCCCGCCACCATCGCCGTCATCGGCGGGCGGCTGAAGGCGGGCCTTACAAAGGACGAGATCGAGCACCTGGCCAGGAAGGGCCAGGTCGTCGCCAAGGCCAGCCGCCGGGACCTGCCGGTGCTGTGCGCCCGGCATGAGGACGGGGCCACCACCGTGGCCGCCACCATGATCGTGGCCGCCCTGGCCGGGATACAGGTGTTCGCCACCGGCGGCGTCGGCGGCGTCCACCGGGGCGCCGAGACCACTATGGACATCTCCGCCGACCTGGAGGAGCTGGCCCGCACGCCGGTGCTGGTGGTCTGCGCTGGCGCGAAATCCATCCTGGACCTGGGCCTGACGCTGGAGTATCTGGAGACCAAGGGCGTGGCCGTGTGCGGCTATCAGACCGACGAGCTGCCCGCTTTCTATACCCGCACCAGCGGCTTTGGGGTGGATTTCCGGGCGGACACCCCGGCGGAGCTGGCCGCCGCCTTCCACGCCCAGCGGGTCCTGGGCTATCCCGGCGGGATGCTGTGCACCAATCCCATCCCCGAGGCATATTCTATGGAGCCGGCCGTCATCAACGCCGCCATCGACCAGGCCGTGGCCGAGAGCGTGGCGCAGGGGATCAAGGGCAAGAAGGTGACTCCCTTCCTGCTGGCCCGGGTCAAGGAGCTCACCGGTGGGGACAGCCTGGAGTCCAACATCCAGCTGGTGCTCAACAACGCCGCCCTGGCCGCCGACACCGCCACGGAGCTTTGCAGACTGTGAGCTCAATGGCAAAAACTGACAGCAAAAAATTGCAAAAAAGCTCTTGACAAACGAAAAGACCAGGACTATAATGCAGACAATTTAATACGACAAACCGTTGAAGAAGAGCAAGTAACCTTTCCACGCGTGTCACAGAGAGCCGCGGGTGCTGGAAACGCGGTACAGGCCGGAATGTGCGAATGGACTTCGGAGGGCAATCGGAAGGCGGATGGTTTTCCGCCCTATGTGCGACGGAGAGAGGCGCTCCGTGAACAACGCCGCCGCGTGACAGCGCGGAACAAAGCGGACGCGAGAGCGTCAAGCCGGGTGGCACCGCAGGAAGTGTAAAGCATCCTGTCCCAGCAGAAATGCGGGGACAGGATTTTTATTTTGATCCGGGAGGTACAGTAAAATGTTCATATTGTCCAAACGATGGCGGGCGTGAAGGACAGCCCAGAAAAATGAACATAGACCAACATCAACACAAAAAATCAAAACGAAAAAGCATGAAAAGGAGAATCTCAAAATGAAAAAGCTTATCTGCACCGTACTGGCCCTTGTGATGGTCCTGAGCCTGTCCGCCGCGGCCTTTGCCGACGGCGAGACCTACAAGGTGGGCATCTGCAACTATGTGGACGACGCGTCCCTGAACCAGATCGTGGAGAACATCCAAAACCAGCTTGCCGCCATCGGCGAGGAAAAGGGCGTGACCTTCGACGTGTCCCTTGACAACTGCAACGGCGACGCCACCGTCATGGACCAGATCATTTCCGACTTCATCGCCGACGAGGTGGACCTGATGGTGGGCGTGGCCACGCCCGTGGCCATGCAGATGCAGGCCGCCACCGAGGACAACCAGATCCCCGTGATCTTCTCCGCCGTCTCCGACCCTGAATCCGCCGGTCTGGTGGAGAGCAACGACGCGCCCGGCGCCAACATCACCGGCACCAGCGATTTCCTGGACACCACCGCCGTCATGAACCTGATCTTCGCCGCGGACCCCGACGCCAAGACCATCGGTCTGCTGTATGACCTGGGCCAGGATTCCTCCGCCACCCCCATCGCCGCCGCCAAGGAATTCCTGGACGAGAAGGGCGTGGCCTACAAAGAGTATAACGGCACCTCCATCCCCGAGGTCCAGCAGGCGGTCAGCCAGCTGATCTCCGACGGCGTGGACGCCGTGTTCACCCCCTCCGACAACACCATCATGACGGCGGAGCTGAGCATCTATGAGGACCTGGCCGAGGCCGGTATCCCCCACTACACCGGCGCCGACTCCTTTGCCCTGAACGGCGCGTTCCTGGGCTACGGCGTGGACTACGCCAACCTGGGCGTGGAGACCGCCAACATGATCGCCCAGGTGCTGATCGACAGCGCGGACCCCGCCGAGCTGCCCGTCATGACCTTCGATAACGGCACCGCCACCATCAACACCGACGTGTGCGAGCAGATCACCGGCAAGACCTTCGAGGAGCTGGAGGAGCTGTTCGCCGACCTGTGCACCGCCGTCAAGCCCATCGAGACCGCCGAAGAATTTGAGTAAATCAAGAGCATCATAGATGCTCTTGATTTAGAAGGCTTCGGCCTGCTGCAGCGCACGCGCGAGCGCGCACGTTTGCAGGCCGCAAAGAGTTTTTCCCGAGGCGCATGTCCTCGGGAAAAACGATTTGAACTTATTTGCGCCTGCGGGCGCAAACTCTGCGAGGCTATTTTTTCGCGGCCAATCATTCCCTGGAGGAAAAACCATGTCACTATCCGCCATATGGGGCCTGGTACAGACGGCGCTGGAGCTGGGACTGACCTGCTCGCTGACCGTGCTGGCCCTGTTTTTGAGCTATTCCATGCTGAACGTGTGCGACCTGAGCACCGACGGCTGCTTCACCCTGGGGGCCGCGGTAGGGGCCGTGGTCGCCATATCCGGCCACCCCTGGCTCTCTATCCCCGCCGCCATGGGCGCGGGGATGCTCTCCGGCTTCGTCACCGCCGTGCTCCAGACCCGCATGGGCATCGAGAGCCTGCTGGCGGGCATCATCGTCAACACCGGCCTTTACTCCATCAACATCGCCGTCATGGGCAAGTCCTCGCTGCTGAACATGAACAAGACGGTGACCATATTCACCAAGCTGAAGGACCTGCTGGCCGACACGCCGCTGGCCGGCCTGAACGAGCTCATCATCTCCCTGATCGCGGTGGCGCTGGTGATCGTGTTCCTGGCGCTGTTTCTTCGGACCCGGCTGGGTCTCGCCATCCGGGCCACCGGCAACAACCCGGACATGGTCCGCTCCTCCTCCATCAACCCCGTGTTCACCACCACGGTGGGCCTGTGCGTCGCCAACGCCTTCACGGGCCTTTCCGGGTGTCTGCTGGCCCAGAGCCAGAAATCCGTGAACATCGACATCGGCTCCGGCATGGTCACCATCGCCCTGGCCAGCCTGCTCATCGGCCAGACCTTCCTGGGCCGGGGCTCCATCGCTAGGCGGGCGGTGGGCATGGTATTGGGCTCCGTCATCTTCCGGCTGGTGTACACCATCGCCCTGCGGCTCAATATGCCCGCCTTCATGCTGAAGCTGGTAAGCTCCGTGATCGTCATCGTCGCCATCGCGGGACCCTACTTCAAGACCCAGCTGCCCACCCTCAAACGGCGGCTGGCCGGGTCCGGGAAGGGGGAGGGCTGAGGCATGCTCACGCTGAAAAACGTCTCCAAGACCTTCAACCCCGGCACCGTGAACGAAAAGACCGCCCTCACGGGTGTCGACCTGCACCTGGATCCGGGGGACTTCGTGTCCATCATCGGCGCCAACGGCGCGGGCAAATCCACCCTCTTCAACGCCATCGCGGGCAGCTTTTATCCCGACACCGGCTCCATCGTCCTGGACGGGCAGGACGTCACCTTCCTGCCGGAGTTCAAGCGGGCCAGGAGCATCGGGCGGCTGTTCCAGGACCCCATGCGGGGCAGCGCTCCGGCCATGACCATCGAGGAGAATCTGGCCCTGGCCGCCGGAGGCGGCGGCTGGCTCAGCCACGTGTCCAAGGCGGAGAAGGCCGCCTTCCGGGACCGGCTGGCCCTGCTGGGCATGGGGCTGGAGGACCGGATGCGCCAGCCGGTAGGGCTGCTGTCCGGCGGCCAGCGGCAGGCTCTGACCCTGCTGATGGCCACCATGGTGCCGCCCAAGCTGCTGCTGCTGGACGAACACACCGCCGCGCTGGACCCCGGCACGGCGGAAAAGGTCCTGGCCCTCACCGAGAGCACCGTCCGGGACAATCACCTGACCTGCCTCATGATCACCCACAATATGTCCTCCGCCCTGGAGCTGGGCAACCGGACGCTGATGATGGACTCCGGCCGCATCCTTCTGGACCTGAAGGGCGACGAGCGCAGGGGCCTGACCGTGGACGATCTGCTGCGGATGTTCAAGGAAAACGTGGGCAAGGCATTGGACAACGACAGAATGCTCTTGTCATAGTCGTTTGAAAGGCGGCGCCTTTCAAACGAGAGGGCTGCGGCCCGCTGCGGCGCAAAGCGCCCCCGCCCAAAGGCGGGGACGTTCACGTTTGCGGGCCGAGAAGAATGATTTCCGAGGTACACGCCCCCGGAAATCATATCCAACTTTATTCGCCGCTCCGGCGGCGAACTCTGCGAGGCTATCAGGCGCGCACGGCATAGCAAAAGCCCTGCTCATATGAGTCTGGCGCGCCAACTCATTCGTCTTCAGCCGTGATATAGAGCTCTTCCGCCTCCTCCAGGGCTCTCTGCAATATCACCCGCGCCTGGTCATTCGCCGCCGTTTCCGGCATTGCGTCCAGCGCCCGCGACGACGCATCGCACAGGATATGATACAAAATGTTGATAGTCTACCAACTCATTCGCCTCCACACTATGATTTTATAGTTTATAATATAATATGAAATTATAATATACTATATCCACCTCTGTCAAGCTAAACTATCTCCATAAGCGAGGTGGATGATATGGCGGAAGAGATAAAGATAACGAAAAAGCCTTCTTACCGCGGCGAGGACGGTCACAAGATCGTATCGGTCCGCATGAGGGACGAGTTGATCGCCCGGCTGGACGAGCTGGCCGCCCAGACCAACCGCTCCCGCAACGAGCTCATCAACTTGCTGCTGGATGCGGCGCTCAACATCGTGAAGATCGAGGAAGCCTGACCCCTTCTACAGCAAACGCCCCGCTCGGATGAGCGGGGCGTTACCATTGGCGTTATTTTTACTTCGCCAGGCCGTACTTGCGGTTGAACTTGTCCACGCGGCCGCTGGTGTCCACCAGCTTCTGCTTGCCGGTGTAGAACGGGTGGCACTTGGAGCAAATTTCCACGGTGATGTTCTCACGGGTGGAGCCGGTCTCGATCACGTTGCCGCAGGCGCAGCGGATGGTGGTCTTGTAATACTTGGGATGGATGCCTTCCTTCATTTCATTCACCTCATATCAGGCTGCCTTGAGTGCGGACACGGGCCCGCCGTTACAAGGCGCAAGACGTATCTTATCACACCTTTTCCAAAAGCGCAACTGTTTTTTACGGCTTTTTGACCGGGACCAGGACCATTTCCTTTTTCCGCAGATACCACAGCGCCGCCTGACGCACCGGCTTTTGGAAGATCCGCTCCATGGCGGCGGCGTAGGCGGCGAGCTGCCCGGTATACCGGTCCGGCTCCACCGTGCCGTCGGTCTTGAAGTCGACGACCGTGAGCGCGCCCTTTTCCTCCAGGCAGCAGTCCACCACGCCCTGGAGCAGGATCCGCTCCTCCTCCGGCGCCTGGGGATACCAGGTGTTCGCCGGACACAGCAGCGAGAACCGGAACTCCCGGACCACCCTGTCCGCCCCCAGCAGCCGGGCTCCCAGCTCCGAGCGGAAGAAGGCCAGGATATCGTCCGGGTCCACCGCCGCGGCCTGCCGGGGCTCCAGAAAGCCCAGGGCCTCCATCCGGGCGATCTGGCCGGATATCTCCGCCGCCGAGCCCACATAGCCAAAGTCGATGTGCTGCATGACCAGATGGGCGGCCACGCCCCGCTCCGGCCCCGTGAGGGGCCGGGCGTCCCGGCCAAAATCCGGCTGCCGCAGCCGGTCGGTGATATGGCCCGCAGGCTCCGGCAGCTCCGCCGCCTCCGGGTCCGCAGCGCCTGGTGCCAGGTCCCCGACGCCCGTGGCCGTGACCTTGGAGGGAAGCGCCACCGCCGCCTCGAAGGGATAGCGCCAGGCAAGGCGCTCGTCCACCTCCGCCCGCAGGTCCGGGTCCGCCGGGGGGATGGGCCGGACAGCGGGTTCCGCCGCTGTTTCCGCCTGGTCCTGGGCCACGAGCTTTACGTCGATGGTCTCGCCCCCGTCCCCGGCCGCCGCCGCCAGCAGCCATGGCGTCACGCTCTGGGCCCGTGCCAGCACACGGGGGCTGACAGGCTCACGGGAGGCCGGACCATAGGCCGCCAGCTTCTCCGCCGCTTTTGGCTGGACGCAGGTCATGACGAGCCGCTCTCGGGCCCGCGTCATGGCCACATACAGCACCCGCTCCTGCTCGCTGAGCTCCTCCAGCTGCTCCCGCCGGTCAATGGCCCGCCAGGGCAGGGTGGGCCACTGCACGCCCCGGACCGGGTCCGTCACGCGCATGCCCAGCCCAAGCTCCCGGTGGCACAGCACCTGGGCGCCCCGCTGCCGGTTCCAGCCGTGGCTGTTGTCCGCCAGGAACACCACCGGCCACTCCAGGCCCTTGGCCTTGTGCACGCTCAGGATCTGCACCGCGTCGCCCTCCGCCGGGGCGGGAGGCTCCAGACCCCGCCGCTCCAGCTCCCGCAGCCAGAGCACGAACCGGAAAAGGCCCCGGTTGCCGTCCTGCTCGAACCGCCGGGCGTATTCATATAGCTGCATCAGGTCCGCGATCCGCCGGGACGCGTCCGCCATGACGCCGCAGACCGTGAGAAGCTCCGTCTCGTCATAGAGCCGCCGCAGAAGGCTGTCCGTGGACGCCTCCCGAGCGAAGCTCCGAAGCCGCTCCACCAGCGCCGCGAATTTGGCGCAGCGTTCGTCCTCCCGCGCCCGTGCCCGCAGCGCGTCCCAAAGGTCTCCCTTCCCGGCGGCCCGGACGGCGGAAAGCTCGTCCGGGGTGAAGCCGAAGGGCAGGCCCCGCAGGGCCGCCACCAGGGGCACGTCCTGCCGGGGGTTGTCCACCACCGACAGCATGGACAGCGTGAAGCTCACCTCCGGCTGGGAGAAAAAGCTTCCGCCCTGCCGGGCGCTCACCGGCACCCCCGCCTCGCTCAGCGCCCGCCGGAAGACCCCGCCGGAGGTCTTGGGGGTCCGCAGCAGCAGGGCGATGTCCCCGTACCGGACCGGGCGCAGGCCCCCATTGCCGTCGGAGACCGGCTCCCTGTTGTCCACCATGGCCCGGATGCGTCCGGCCACATACCGGGCCTCCAGCCGGACCTTGTCCGGGGCCTCCTCGCCAACCTCCGCCCCCGGCTCCAGCACGCACAGCTCCGGTCTGACCTCCCCCTCTGGGGGATAGGCCGCGCCGGGGACCAGCCGGGCCTCGCCGTCATAGTCGACCTGGCCCAGCGCCCGGCTCATGATGCGGGAAAACACCCCGTTGCAGGCCGCCAGCACGCTGGCCCTGCTTCGGAAATTTTCCCGCAGCAGCACCCGCTTTCCCTCTGCTCCGTCGGCAAAGGCATGGTATTTTTCCAGGAAGATGTCCGGCTCCGCCAGCCGGAACCGGTAGATGGACTGCTTCACGTCCCCCACCATGAAGAGGTTTTTCCCCTCGTGGCTGACCCGGCGGAAGATGAGCTCCTGGACCGCGTTCACGTCCTGGTACTCGTCCACCATCACCTCCACGAACCGGTCGGAGACCGTCCCGGCCAGGGCCGTGGGACCGTCTTCCCCGTCGCACAGAAGCCGCACGCAGAAGTGCTCCACGTCGGAAAAATCGCAGGCGTCCGCCCGCCGCTTCCGAGCGGCGTACTCGTCCTCCAACGCCCACACCAGGTCCATCAGCGCCGTCAGCGGCGCTTTGGAGGCATCCAGGCCCGCCAAAAGCGCGGCGCTGTCCCCGGCGAGGGACTTCCGCAGCCGGACCAGGGCGTCCCGCGCCCCGTCCCATACCGTCTTGACCCGCTCCCGCAGGGTCTGGTCCGCGTCCTTTCCCACCCGGCCCAGCCGGGGATTGGGCCGGGCCAGCACCGCCCGTGCCTTCTCCCATCCCTCTGCCGCCGCGCGGGACAGGTCCCGGAACAGCAGCGCCATCTCCGCCACCGCGTCCGCGTAGCCCTTCATAGGCCCGGCGTTCTCCGGCAGCCGCATGGGCGCCAGCACCCGCTCCAGCTCCGACGCCTGCCAGTCCGCCTCCGCTATGGCGTCGTCCAGCAGGACCCTGCCCCAGGGGGTCTGGGCCGCGTCGGCGAGCCCCGCTGTGTCCAGCATGGCCAGCTTCTCCGCCGCCCACTGCCGCAGAAATGCGTGGCTCTGCATCCGGCTGTCCAGGTCCAATATCAGCGAGCCCAGACGGCTGTCGTCCCGACCGGCCCCGGCGCTGTCCACCAGCGTCCGGAGGCCCTGGTCGTTCTCAATGTCCTCATAGGCCCGGTCCAGCACGTCCTCCAATGCCCGTGCCCGAAGGGCCTGGGCCCGCTCCTCGTCCAGCACGGAGAAGCTGGGGGAGACGCCCAGCAGATGGGCGTTTTCCCGGACCAGGGCGGTGCAGAAGCTGTCGATGGTGCCGATCTGGGCCCGGTACAAAAGCGCGCTCTGCCGCCGCAGCCGCCGGTCGGCGGGGTCCGCCGCCGCGCGGGCGTTCAGCTCCGCCAAAATGCGGCCCCGCAGCTCCGCCGCCGCCGCGCGGGTGAAGGTGATGACCAGAAACCGGTCGATGTCCTCCCCCGCCAGCACACGGGCCATCAGCCGCTCCGTCAGCACACGGGTCTTGCCGGAGCCCGCTGCGGCGCTGACCAGGATGGGGCCGCCCTCTGTTTTGATCGCCCGCTCCTGAGAGGGCGTCGGTTTGAATTCACGCATGGCCTTCTATCCTCTCCCACGCCTGTTCCGCCAGCATTTTGCCCCGCAGCCGCCAGCCGTCTCCCGCCTCGTCGAACAGGCACGCTTCCCGGTAATCGCAGAAGGTGCAGGCGGTCTCCCCGGCGTTTTTGTACCAGGGGTCCAGCGCCACGCTGCCGGACCGCAGCTCCGCCGCCAGGTCCCGCAGGGTCTTTTCGATGTGCCGACTCAGGGCGCCGAACTGCTCCAGGCTGGCAAGGCTGGACTGGGAGTCCTTCGTCCAGGCCCCCGCCTTGGTGAGTTTTACGGGAAGGAACCGCCGGTCTGGGCCCGGCTCCATAGCCTCCAGCACCGCCTCGTCGTCCAAAATAAGGCCGCTGCGCCGGGCGGTGTTTTTCCGCAGCGCCGCCAGCTCCTCGTCCGTCACGTCGCTGTCGGCGCTGACGATATCGAACCGGGCGGGGGAATAGAGCACCCCCGCAGGTTTGATGTTTTTCGCGCCGAAATACGTCTTGCCCCGCTTTTCCAGGGCGAACAGGTACAGCAGCATCTGCATGTTCAGCCCCTGGCACACGTCCGCCAGATCGAACTTCTTCACCCCGGTCTTGTAGTCCGTGACTCGCAGATACAGGGTGTCCCCCTGGACCCAGCCGTCCACCCGATCGGCCCGGCCGGCCAGGGGCGTGTCCCCCTCTTCGCCCGGCTCCAACACCCCCTCGGCCTTCAGGTCCAGCTCCAGATCCAGGGGCTGGAACTTGGAGTCTTTGAGCTCCTGCCACATCTCCGCCGTCACCCGCCGCACCGTGGTCCGCAGCCGCCGGAAGAGATAGGCGAACCGGGGGGTCTTGTCCTCGAACCCATGCAGCTCGTCCCGGATGTACTCGTCCACATACTTGTCCGCGATGGCGCCCACCTGCTCCGCCGTGACCGACGCGAAGCCCCCCAGCGCCAGCACGTCCCCGGCGGTCTTTTCCAGGATGTAGTGCATGAAATTGCCGTAGTCCCGGGGGTCGAACACCGCCCGCTGGCGGGGCCTTGCCTTAAGGCCGTACTGGAGGAAGTAGCCGAACCGGCAGCTTGCGAACTTCTCCGCCCGCGTGGCGGACAGGCCCGGCGACCGGCCGTACAGGGCCCGGACGGACGCCTCCGTCAGGCGGCTCTGGGCCGTTCTCGCCCCCTCCGCCAGACGGGCAAGCTCCGCCTCCCGGCCCTCCCGGACGAAGTGCTCCCTGGCCGCAAGACACAAAGGCGCGTCCTCCCCCGTCTGCCCCATCAATGCCAGAGCAAAGGCCGGTCCCGGCGCGAAGGTCCTGGCCCGCAGGATGTCCCCCCGGACCGGCTTTACCCCCAAAAGGGCCTCCGCGCGGGTGATGAGCACGCTGGGCCGGGCCTCTCCGCCCTCGCCGTCCGAGGCGGACCAGCTCATGTATAATGTCTCCGACGGCAGGGTCACGACGCTGTAGATCCGCCCCAGCTCCCGGCTCAGGTCCTCCTCCGCGCCGCCCAGGGCCAGGCCCATGGCCGTCAGCTCCTCCCGCTCCTCGGCGGTGAACACGCCCGACGCCTCCTCCGGCGCCGGGATGCGGCCGTCCGCCGCCCCCAGCAGGAGCAGATGCTTCATGTGCCGCCGACGCATGCCGTCGATGTCCCCGGCGCCCACCCGGTCCAGGGACACCGGGATCACGCTCACGTCGTATTTGGACAGCATCAGAGCGAACAGTCCCGCGAACTGTTCCCCGTCCATGGGCATGTCCCCCAGCACCGCCGCGAACTGCTCCAGCGCCGTGCACACCACGTCCCACAACCGGCCCAGCTCCGCGGCCGTCTCGGTCCGGCCCTCCCGGTCCAGCTCCGCCGTCCGCTCCTGGAGCCTGGCGGCCAGACCGGCGTCCAAGAGAAACTCCCCCACGGCTCTGGCATGCTCCGCCGCCGTGGCCGCCGCCTTTACGCGTCTTTCCAGAGCCTTCAGAGGGCCGATGACCGCCTGGCGCATGCCGTTGAGCTCCGTCAGGGTCCCGCTGGCCGCCTCGTCGAATTCCCGGTTGTACCCCTCCGGGTGCATGGTCCAGGGCCGGTCCCACTGGCCGCCCCGGATGCCCCAGAGGAGCACATAGTTCTCCAGCCTGTCCGTCTCGTCCTCCGCCAGGGGCCCCAGGCCGGTCTTGAGCCAGCCGAACACCGCCTCGTACTCATACCCCCGCTCCACCGCCTCCAGAGCGGAGGTGATGGCCAGGGGAACGGTCTTGCGGGCCGTGTCCTCCCGGCCGGACAGGAACAGAGGCACCCCGTACCGGGCGCAGGCGCTCTCCAGCGCCGTCCGGTAATCGCCGAAGCCACGGGCCGCCACGGCCATGTCCCGCCACCGGCACCCGGACCGGGCCAGCTCGGACAGCCTTGCCGCCGCCAGCTCGCACTCTTCGTATATGTCCGCCGCGTACACGGCGCGCACCGCCCCGTCACCCGCCGGGGCCGGATCGTTGGAAAAATCGAACAGATGGCCGCAGAAATAGGCGATAGGCGAGCTCTCCGGCTCGGGGGGCTCCAGCCACACCTCTTCGCACGCCGTCCCATACTCGCGGGCCACGCTTTCCAGCCACCGGGCCGTGGTCCGGGGCAGCAGGAACGCCCCGTCCCCGGCGTCCTTCCCGCAGGTAAGGCACACCGTCAGGTCCGCCCCGGAGCGGATGATCTCCCGGAGCACGTTTCTCTCCAGGGCGGTGAAGTCGGAAAAGCCGTCCACATAAAAGGTCCAGGCCCCCGCGCCGCAGTCCCCGATCCGCTGGGCCAGGGCCTCCAGGCGGTCGGCGCTGTCCGCGCCGCCGCGCTCCTGCACGGCGGTATACGCCTCCGTCAGAAGGGCCAGGTCCCGGAGCTTGTCCGCCAGGGCTCCCTCCGTTTTATCCGCCGCGTCCAGAAGGGCTCCCGCAGTGATCCCGGCGTTTCTCAGCTCCTCCACCGCCCTGGACAGGCTGTCCAATGTCCGGGGCTCCCGACAGCCCTTTCGGTAGACCTTCAGCCGGTTCCCCACCGTCCGGGCCGCCACGGCCATGCACAGCAAGCGGCCGCCGCCGTCCATGACCGGACGGCCGCCGCCGCACTGGGCAAACACCTTCCGGGCAAGCCCCGTGAAGGACAGCACCTCCCCGTACCGGCTCAGCGCGTCCCCCGCCGCGGCGCAGAGCTCCCGCTCCGCCTCGTGGCTGTACTGCTCCGGCACCAGAAGGACCATGTTCTCCCGGCCCTGCCTCACATATCCCGCTATCTCCCGGAACACCAGCGCCGTCTTCCCGGCCCCGGCCCGGCCCAATATCAATCGTACCATGGGCCCATTATACCATGTCGTGCGGTTCCGGCGCAAGCCGGGAGCACGACCGGTATCTTTTCGGTATAACAGCGCGCAGCGTCTGTTATACCATGTCGTGCGGTTCCGGCGCAAGCCGGGAGCACGACCGGTATCTTTTCGGTATAACAACGCGCAGCGTCTGTTATACAACAGTTTCCGCGGAAAGTCATCGCCTTTCCGCCCCCGCCGATTGCTTTCTTTCGGAACATATGGTATCCTCCAGTGGTAACGAAAACGGTATGGAGCGGCCCATGGACCAGAGATTGAAAAACATGACGGCGGGACGGCCTGTCCCGCTCATACTCTCCTTCGCCCTGCCCCTGATGGCGGGCAACGTGTTCCAGCAGCTGTACACGGTGGTGGACACCATGGTGGTGGGCAAGGCGCTGGGGGTGGACGCGCTGGCGGCCCTGGGGGCGGCGGACTGGTTCAACTGGATGATGCTGGGCATGGTCCAGGGCTTTGCCCAGGGCTTCGCCATCCCCATGGCCCAGTGGTTCGGCGCGGGCCGTCACGATGAGCTCCGGCGGACGGTGGGCGCCGCCGCCACGCTCAGCGCCGCGCTGGCGCTGGTCCTGACATTGGCGGGGCAGAGCCTCATCACGCCGGTGCTGGCTCTGCTGCGGACCCCGGCGGAGATACTGGGCGGCAGCCGACTGTATCTGCGGATCATGTTCGGCGGCACGCCGGTGGTCATGGCCTTCAACCTGCTGGCCTGTGTGCTCCGGTCCCTGGGGGACGGCAAGACGCCTCTGCGGGCCATGATCGTGGCCTCCCTGACCAACATCGCCCTGGACATGCTGTTCGTGATGGCCTTCGGCTGGGGCATCGGCGGGGCCGCGGCGGCCACGGTCATCGCCCAGGGAGTGTCGGCCCTGTACTGCCTGGGCCGGGCGGCCAGGCTGGAGATCCTGCGCCTGAGCGCCGACGACCTCCGGCCCCGGACCGCCCGGCTGGGGCGGCTGCTGGCCCTGGGCTCCCCCATGGCCCTTCAAAACTTCGTCATCGCTCTGGGGGGCATGATCCTCACCGCCATCGTCAACCGCTTCGGCGTGGCGTTCATCGCCGGATACACCGCCGCCAACAAGCTCTTCGGCGTGCTGGAGATGGCCGCCGTCTCCTACGGCTACGCCATGATCACCTACGTGGGCCAGAACCTGGGCGCGGGAAAGACCCGGCGCATCCGTCAGGGGGTCCGCTCCGCTCTGGGCATCGCCGTCGCCACCTCCCTGGCCATCGCCGCCGTCATGCTCCTGTTCGGGCGGACCTTCCTGTCCGGCTTCATCTCCGGCACGCCGGAGCAGTTCACCCAGGCTCTGGACACGGCCTACCGCTACCTGGCCGTCATGAGCGTGTGTCTGCCCACGCTGTACGTGCTGCACGTGGTCCGCTCCGCCCTGCAGGGCATGGGCAACACGCTCATGCCCATGGTCTCGGGCCTCATGGAATTTTGCATGCGCACGCTCGTGGCGCTGACCCTGACCCGGCTCATGGGCGGGCAGGGCGTGTTTTTCGCGGAGGTGGCCTCCTGGATGGGGGCGGACGTGGTGCTGACGGCCAGCTACCTGCACAGCGTCCGACGCCTGCCGCCGGAGACGGAAAACTGACGCGCATGGGTCTGTGAAACGCAGACCCTTTTATGTGCTTTTTAAGTGATTTTTAGCGCGTTGAGCAGCAGCTTCAGCCCCAGCAGACACAGTATCACGCCTC
Source organism: uncultured Oscillospiraceae bacterium (assembly GCA_947629245.1). Taxonomy (GTDB): domain Bacteria; phylum Bacillota; class Clostridia; order Oscillospirales; family Oscillospiraceae; genus CAJOIG01. The sequence continues at coordinate 13,891 of CANRDC010000007.1, forward strand.
CGGCGGTCCGGGCCGCCCTCCGGCGGGACCGGCCCACCCGGCTGCCAAAGGCGGCCCCGAATGTAGACAAAGACCCCATCACCAGCGCGACAAGCCCTCCCGCACGCAGCGCCGGGACCTCCATCACCGCGAAAGCCACGCCCACGGTCATGGCGTCGATGCTGGTGGCCAGGCTCAGCGCCGCGATGGACCGCACCTGGGTCCCCTGCCGGACGCAGGGCTCCTCCTCGGGCTGCCAGGCCTCCCGGATCATGCCGATCCCCACCCCGGCCAGCAGCAGCGCCGCCGCCCAGGGATAGACCGCCGCCAGGCTCTCCGGCAGGCTCGCGCCCACCAGATACCCCGTCAGGAGCATCCCCACATGAAACCCGCTCATGATGCCCACGATGGGCCATATCCGCCTTCTGTCCACCGTCATGCCCATGCACACCGACGCGGCGAACCCGTCCATGGAAAGACCCAATATCAATAATAGCTGATCAAAAAAACGCAAAGTATCCCCTCCAACAGGCGTACCGCTGCCCGGTCCGCCTATGGCAGGATATGCCGGGCGGCCAACCGGGGTGAAAAGGTAAAAATGACCCGCTCGGCGATTGACCCGGTAACAAATCAGTGCTATAATGTTTCTAATTTGTAACCTGGAGGTCTGTGGGCGTTTATGTGGGTATCGGACAGGTGGCGGGACTATGAGCTCATCGACGCCTCCGGCGGGGAGAAGCTGGAGCGCTGGGGCGAGCATATCCTGCTGCGGCCGGACCCCCAGGTCATCTGGGCCACGGCCCGGACCGACAGGCGCTGGGCCCGTCCCGACGCGGTCTACCGGCGGTCCAGCTCCGGCGGCGGCGCCTGGGAGAAGAACAGCCTGCCTCCCAGCTGGCGGATACGCTATGGAGAGCTGACCTTTCAGGTCAAGCCCATGAGCTTCAAGCACACCGGCCTGTTCCCCGAACAGGCTGCCAACTGGGACTGGGCCATGGAGAAGATACGCGCCGCGAAGCGGCCTGTCCGGGTGCTGAATCTGTTCGCCTACACGGGGGCCGCCACGGTGGCGTGCCTGGCCGCCGGGGCGGAGGTGTGCCACGTGGACGCGGCCAAAGGCATGGTGGCCTGGGCCAAGGAGAACGCCGTCTGCTCCGGCGTGGCGGACAGGCCGGTCCGGTGGATCGTGGACGACTGCGCCAAGTTCTGTCAGCGGGAGCTCCGCCGGGGCCGAAGCTACGACGCGATCATCATGGACCCGCCCTCCTATGGCCGGGGGCCCGGCGGCGAGGTCTGGCGGCTGGAGGACGATCTGTGGCCCTTCGTGTCCCAGGTGACGCCGCTGCTTTCCGACGAGCCTTTGTTCGTGCTCATCAACTCCTACACCACGGGCCTGTCGGCGTCGGTGCTGACCTATATCGCCGAGAGCCTGTTCACGAAAAGGTTCGGCGGTCACAGCGACGCCCAGGAGCTGGGTCTGCCTGTCACCGCTTCGGGACTGGCGCTTCCCTGCGGGGCGAGCTGTAGATGGGAAAAATAACGCGGCGATGCCGCACATTATGGAAGGCTCCCTTGTGCAAAGGGAGCTGTCGAGCGAAGCGAGACTGAGGGATTGTTACCACGGTCGGAAATCATCTTACGCTGGTAACAACCCCTCCGAGCGCCGCAAAGCGGCGCCCACCTCCCCTTACACAGGGGAGGCGTTCAACAAGGTATTTTATTCAATATTTGGTTAAGGCAGCATATATGGACCCTGTTATCCGCATCAAAAACATATCCTACACCTATCCCGACGCGGACCGGCCCGCGCTGGACGGGGTGTCTCTGGACATCATGCCCGGCGCCTTTACGGCGGTGCTGGGCTCCAACGGCAGCGGCAAGTCCACCCTGGCCAAGCATCTGAACGCCATTTTGGTCCCCCAGTCCGGCAAGGTGTTCGTGGACGGCATGGACACCATCGACGAGGGGAATCTGCTGGCCATCCGCCGTCGGGTGGGGATGGTATTCCAGAACCCGGACAACCAGATCGTTGCCAACGTGGTGGAGGACGACGTGGCCTTCGCGCCGGAAAATCTAGGCGTGGAGCCCAAAGAGATCCGCCGCCGGGTGGACGCGGCGCTGAAGCAGGTGGGGATGTATGACTTTCGCCTGCACGCGCCCCATCTGCTGTCCGGGGGCCAGAAGCAGCGGGTGGCCATCGCCGGTGTGCTGGCCATGGACCCGGAGGTGCTGGTGCTGGACGAGCCCACCGCCATGCTGGACCCACGGGGCCGCCGGGAGGTCCTGGACGCGGTGGAGGCCCTGTGCCGGGAGCGGGGCATCACCGTGGTGCTCATCACCCATCACATGGACGAGGCGGTCGGGGCGGACCGGGTGCTGGTGCTGGACCGGGGCCGGATCGCGCTGGACGGCACGCCCCAGCAGATATTTTCCCAGACGGCCGCTTTGCAGGCCCTGCGCTTGACGGTGCCGGATACCGTCGCGCTCACAGTTCGGCTGAACGCCGCCGGGATGGCTCTGCCCACGGACGCCCTGACGCCTGCGGAGTGCGCCGCCGCCATTTGGGAGGCGCTGAGATGAGTTTGATAGAGCTGCGGGACCTGACCCACGTTTACAGCCAGGGGACTCCCTTTGAAAAGACCGCTATCGACAGCCTGTCCCTCGCCATCGAGGCGGGCCAGACCGTGGGCCTCATCGGCCATACGGGCAGCGGCAAATCCACCCTCATCAGCCACCTGAACGCCCTTTTGAAGCCCACCAGCGGCACAGTGCTGCTGGACGGGGATGACATCTTCGCCTCCAAGGCGTCCATCCGCGCCGCCCGGTTCCGGGTGGGCGTGGTGTTCCAGTATCCGGAATACCAGCTTTTTGAGGAGACGGTGTTCGCGGACATCGCCTACGGGCCGAAAAATCTGAAGCTGGACGGGCCGGAGATCGACCGGCGGGTCCGGGAGGCCGCCGCCTTCGTGGGGCTGGACGCGGGCGTGTTCGACCGATCCCCCCTGGAGCTGTCCGGGGGCCAGAAGCGCCGGGCGGCCATCGCCGGGGTGCTGGCCATGGAGCCGGACGTGCTGGTGCTGGACGAACCCACCGCCGGGCTGGACCCGGCTGGCCGGGAGGATCTGCTGGGGCGGCTTTTCCGCTGGCGCCAGGTCCGGGACGCCACCATACTGCTCGTCACCCACGACATGTCCATCGCCAACCGCTGCGACCGGCTGGTGGTCATGTCGGAGGGCAGGATCGTGCTGGACGGGACCCCGGAGGCGGTCTTTTCCCACGGGGAGCAGCTGCTCTCCATCGGCCTGGACCTGCCCGCCGCGGCCCATATCGCGGGGCTGCTGCGGGAGCAGGGCCTAGACCTGCCCGCGGGCATCTACACCCTGGACCGGCTGGCGGAGGCCATCCTGGCCCTGCGGGGGAAGGAGGCTTCCCCATGCTGAAGGACATCACCCTGGGCCAGTACTTCCCCGGCGACACGCCGGTCCACCGGCTGGACCCCCGGACCAAGCTGATCCTCACCCTGGTCTACATCGCCGCCATCTTCATGGTGGGCTCCTGGGGCGGGTACGCGCTGGTATTCGCCGCTCTGGCGTCCGTCGCCGCCATCGCCCATATCCGGCCCAAGGCTCTTTTGAAGGGCTTGAAGCCGCTCATCTTCATCATCGTGTTCACCGCGGTGCTGAACCTGTTCTTCACCGGCGGGGACGATATCCTTTTCCAATGGAAGTTCATCCATATCACCTGGACGGGCCTGGAGCGGGCCGTGAGCATGGTGCTGCGCATCCTGCTTCTGGTGTCGGGCACCTTTATGCTGACGTACACCACCTCGCCCCTGGCCATCACCGACGCTCTGGAGAGGCTGCTGTCGCCCTTGAAAAAGCTCCATGTGCCGGTATATGAGCTGAGCCTGATGATGTGCATCGCGCTGCGGTTCATCCCCACCCTCGTCGAGGAGACGGACCGGATCATGTCCGCCCAGAAGGCCCGTGGCGCCGACCTGGAGACGGGGACGCTTCCGGAGCGGGCCAGGGCCCTGCTGCCGCTTTTGATCCCCCTTTTCATCTCCTCCTTCCGGCGGGCCGACGAGCTGGCGCTGGCCATGGAGTGCCGGTGCTACAACGGCGGCCAGGGCAGGACCCGGATGAAGCAGCTTCACATGGCCCGGCAGGACGCGGCGGCGTTCGCGCTGGGGGCCCTGCTGGTGGCGGGCATCCTCCTGCTGCGGAGGCTGGGGATATGAGGAACATCGCCATCCGCCTTTCCTATGAAGGCTCCGCCTATCACGGCTGGCAGACCCAGGCGGGCCTGCCCACGGTCCAGCAGACCCTGGAGCGGGCCGTGAAAAAGACCGTGCAGCACGCGGCGCATGTGACCGGCTGCGGCCGCACCGACGCCGGGGTCCACGCCCTTCGCTACTGCGCCAACTTCCGCACGGACTGCGCCATCCCCATCGAGCGCGTCCCCCTGGCCCTGAACAGCCGCCTGCCGGCGGACATCGCCGTCCAGGCCGCCGTGGAGGCTCCGGAGGGGTTCAACGCCATCGGCTCCTGCATCCAAAAGGAATATATCTACAAGATCCACAACAGCCGCATCCGGGACCCTTTTTTGGATCGCCGGGCCTGCTTCTGGCCCGCGCCCCTGGACGCGGACGTGATGAACGAGGCGGCGGCGGCTTTTGTGGGCAGGCACGACTTTGCCGCCGTGCGCAGCGTGGGCACCGAGACAAAAACCACCGTCCGCACCGTGCGCTGGTGCCGGGCGGCGCGGGACGGGGACCTCGTCACCGTCACGGTGTGCGCCGACGGGTTTTTGTACAACATGGTCCGGGCCATCGTAGGCACGCTGGTGTACGCCTCCGACGGCAAGCTCGCCCCCGGCGACATCCCGGCGCTGCTGGAGAAGGGCGACCGGCGTCTCACCGGTCCCACCATGCCGCCCCAGGGGCTTTACATGCACCGGGTCTGGTACGAGGGGGCCGTGGGCAGGATGATGGGAAATATACCAGTGGACATCGATTGACATATTGTGATAAAATATATAGTTACGAAATACCAAGGGGAATACCAAGGGGATGACCCATGGCGAACAAGCATCTGAAAAAAACCGACGCGCCGCCAAAAGCGGAAAAGACCTCCAACGGCGCACGCCATACCAAGGAGGCCGTCACGTCTCAAAAGGCGAAAGCCAAAGCCCCCTCCAAGGCCAAAACGTCCGCCAAAGCGAAGGCCGCCTCCGGCGCCGGGGCCAAAAAAAGTCCCGGACAGGAGCAGGTCGTCTCCCTGACGGAGGCCCTTGCCGCCCAGGTGGAGGCGTCCATCGCCCAGTCCAGGGGGACGGCCCCCGCGGCGGAGGCAGAGGCGGCCGCGCCGAAAAAGAAAGTCCCCCGGCCCAAGCATACCGCCTCCCGGCGGTCCGGAGCCCCCGCCCGTCAGATGAAGGCCGACGGCGGCAAGCCGGAGCACCCGGACGCGTCCCCGGATGAGCCGCCCGCCGGTCCGCAGGAGGACGAGAAGGGCGGAAAAGCCCCCATGGCCTTCCGCCGGGACAAGGCGAAAAAGGTCCCCGGAGAGAAAAAGCCCCTGCTGTCCCACCGGGACCGGGTAGGGGCGGTCATCTCCCTCATCGCGGCGGTGGTCCTGCTGGCCGCCACGGCCGTGGTCTGGTTCTATAAGGACAGCTTCTCCCCGGACGGGATGCTCCTGTCCGCCGACACGGCGGCTGTGGCACGGGAGGAATATGTGTTCGACGCCGGTTCCGGCGAGGCGTTCGCCGCCGCCGGAAAGGGCCTGGCCGTGGCCAACACCTCCGGCTTTGAGCTGCTGGACACCGACGGCACCCCCGTCACCAGCATGGTCATGCAGATGGAAAATCCCGCCGCCACCGGCTGCGACAGCTATGCGGTGTTCTACGATCTGGGCGGCAGGCGGATGGCCGTGGCCCGGTTCGACGGCGCCGTGGAGGAGCTCGACACGGAGGGCAGCATCCTCTCCGCCACCGTCTCCGAGGGCGGATATCTGGCCGTCACCACGGAGCAGACCGGCTATCGGGCGCTCGTGACGGTGTACGGCCCCGACCTGGACGAGGTATACAAGTGGTACTCCTCCTCCGCCTGGGTCATCAGCGCCGTCGTATCCCCCGACAGCCGGAAGCTGGCCGTGCTCAGCTATACCGCCAGCGGCAGCGAGGTCCGCTTCTTCCGGCTGGACGAGGAGGAGCAGACGGCCTCTTACCAGGCGGAGAGCACGGTGCTGCTGGACATACACTGGTTCACCTCCAGCAAGCTGTGCGCCCTGTCCAGCGAGCAGGCGCTGTTTTTCAGCGCCGACGGCGAGGAACAGAGCGCCTATCCCTTCGGGGGCCAGTATCTGGTGGGCTATACCTTCGACGGCAGCAACTGCGCCGCCTTTGCCCTGAGCCCCTACAGGGCCGGTACCACCGCCACGCTCGTCTCCCTGGACCCCAACGGCGAGGAGCTGGGCACGGCGGAGGTGCAGAGCGAGATCGTGTGCCTCACCGCGGCGGACCTGGAGGTCATGGTCCTGTGCTCCGACGGCGCCGTGCTCTACAACAGCTCCCTGGCGGAAAAGGGCCGCCTCAACGGTCTGCCGGGCTTCAAATACGGTCTGCTGCGCGACCGGGGCGAGGCCCTGCTTATCGCTTCCAACTACGCGGAAGTGTATGCCTTCTGAACGAAACAAACCACCGCCGAGTCCATTTTGCGAGAGGTAACAGTCTATGAACGTCAACACCATCATCAACATCGTCCTGATCGCCATCCTAGTCATCTGCGGCTGGCAGGGTTATAAAAAGGGCATCATCATGGGAATTATCGAGGTGCTGGTGATAATACTATCTCTATACGGCGCCCAGCTTTTGTCCGATACCTATTCCTATGAGGTCATCCCGGTGCTGAAGCCCTTCGTCAGCGGTTATATGGAGACGCAGGTGGAGAATACCGCCTACGCCGCCATGGGCTATGAGCTGGACCCCCAGACGGGCCGGTTCGACGTGTCTGTCTCCCTGGCGGATCTGCTGGCGGAGAACCCCGGCATGGAGGAGCAGATCGCCCGGCAATCCTTCCAGGCCCTGGGGCTGTATGATTCCATGGCCCAGACCCTCACAGACCGGACCATGGCCTACGCCCAGGAGAACAACGCCTCCCTCACCTCCTCCATCGTCACCATCGCCTGTCAGACCGTCACCTGGTACGCCGGGTTCCTGCTGGCGTTCATCATCCTGTTCGCCGTCTTTACCATCATCGTCAATCTGCCGAATCTGAGCTTCAAGATCCCCTACGTGGGCATCGTCAACGACATCGGCGGCGCCGCCATCGGCGTGTTCGCGGGGCTGCTGTTCTGCTCCATCGCGGTGTGGGCCTGCCAGTTCGCGGGCCTGCTCCTGACGGAGCAGACCCTGCGGGGCACGGGTCTCGCGGCATTTCTTATGGACCAGAATCTTCTGGCCAACTACATAACTCTTTGATCTTTTTACAAGGAGACTTCCATGCAACCTACTCTCTGCGCACGCTGCCATAAGAATATGGCCGTGATCTTCATCACAAAAATCGAAAACAACCAGTCCCGCAACGAGGGGCTGTGCCTGAGCTGCGCCAAGGAGCTGCACATCAAGCCGGTGGACGATATCATCTCCAAGATGGGCCTGACGGACGAGGATCTGGAGAGCCTGTCCGGAGAGATGACCAACGCCCTGGGCGGGGCCGAGGGGATCGAGAGCCTGATGGACATCGACACCTCCGGCTCCGACGACGATGACGGCGACCAGGGCAAGACCGCCACGTTCCCCTTCCTGAACCGGCTGTTCGGCGGGCCCCAGGGACAGATGAACAACGGCGGCGACGGCACGGGACCCTCGCCGGGTCCCGGACCCGCAGCGCCCAATCAGGACCGGCGGGGCGGCAAGAAAAAGTTCCTGGAGAACTACTGCATCAGCCTGACCCAGCGGGCCCGGGACGGCAAGCTGGATAAGATGATCGGCCGGGCCGAGGAGCTGGAGCGGGTCATCCAGATCCTGAACCGTCGGCAGAAGAACAACCCCTGTCTCATCGGCGAGCCCGGCGTGGGCAAGACCGCCATCGCCGAGGGCCTGGCCCAGCGCATCGCCGCCGACCAGGTGCCCTACAAGCTGCGGGACAAGGAGGTCTATCTGCTGGACCTGACCGCCCTGGTGGCCGGGACCCAGTTCCGGGGCCAGTTCGAGAGCCGCATGAAGGGCCTCATCGACGAGGTCCGTCGGCAGGGCAACATCATCCTGGTCATCGACGAGGTCCACAATATCGTGGGCGCGGGCGACGCTGAGGGCAGCATGAACGCCGCCAACATACTTAAGCCCGCTCTCAGCCGGGGCGAGATACAGGTCATCGGCGCCACCACCTTCAACGAGTACCGCAAGTACATCGAAAAGGACGCCGCCCTGGAGCGCCGGTTCCAGCCGGTCACCGTGGCGGAGCCCTCCATCCCCGACAGCGTGGAGATATTGAAGGGCGTGCGCAGGTACTACGAGGACTTCCACGGGGTGGACATCTCCGACGAGATGTGCGCCATGGCGGTAAAGCTGTCCGAGCGGTACATCACCGACCGGTATCTGCCGGACAAGGCCATCGACCTTCTGGACGAGGCGTGCTCCGACGTGGACCTGAAAAACGCGGACACCGCCAGGCGCCTGGAGCTGGAGAAGGAGAACGGGGACCTGGAAAAGGAGCGGGAGCTGCTGCTGACCGCGGAGACGGACAACTTCGAGCGTCTGGCCCAGATCCGCTCCCGGCAGATGCAGATCGCCGACGAGCTCACCGCCCTGAAGGCCAAGGGCCGTCCCGCCCTGACCGCCGCCAATCTTGCCCGGATCATCGAGCTGTGGACCAAGATACCCGCTTCCAACATCACCGACGACGAGTTCGACCGGCTCAGCGGCCTCAACGAGCGGCTCAAGAAGCACATCATCGGCCAGGACGAGGCCGTGGACGCGGTCTGCGCCGCCATCAAGCGCAGCCGGGTGGGGCTGCAGGCCAAGCGGAAGCCCTGCTCGTTCATCTTCGTGGGCAGCACGGGCATCGGTAAGACGGAGCTGGTCAAGCAGCTGGCCACGGACCTGTTCTCCGCGCCGGAGAGCCTGATACGGCTGGATATGAGCGAGTTCATGGAGAAATTCGCCGTGAGCAGGATCATCGGCTCGCCTCCGGGCTATGTGGGCTACGACGAGGCAGGCCAGCTCACCGAGAAGATCCGCCGCAGGCCCTATTCCGTGGTGCTGTTCGACGAGATAGAAAAGGCCCATCCGGACGTGATGAACATCCTGCTGCAGATCCTGGACGACGGGCGCATCACCGACGCCCAGGGCCGGACGGTGAACTTTGAGAACACGGTGCTCATCATGACCACCAACGCCGGTTCCGACCGGCAGGTGGGGGGCCTGGGCTTTGGCCAGTCGTTGGGCGAGATGGGCAGGGACAAGGCCATGAAGGCCCTGAAGGACTTTCTGCGCCCGGAGTTCATCAATCGTGTGGACGAGATCGTGTACTTCAAGCCCCTCAGCGAGCAGACCTTCCGGGGCATCGCGGAGCTGATTCTGGGCGAGCTCAAGGACGTAATGACCGAGCGGAAGATCGACTTTTCCTGGGACGAGGCCGTGGTGGACTACCTGGTGCGCAAGAGCTATTCCGTCGCCTACGGGGCCCGGAACCTGCGTCGGCAGATCCAGAAGGACATCGAGGACGCCATCGCCGCCGAGATCATCGATAAACGCAAGGGCCAGGTCCGCACCATCTCCGTCTCCGCCGTGGACGACCAGATCGTCATCGCGGCAATATAAACTGGCAGGAAGGGCCGAAGGCCCTTCCTTTGCCAAAGGATGCAGCCTGCTGCAGCGCACGCGCAAGCGCGCACGTTTGCAGGCTGAGAAGTATGATTTCCGAGGTACACGCCCCCGGAAATCATATCCAACTTTATTCGCCGCTTCGGCGGCGAACTCTGCGAGGCAAAGGGCCAGACTGATCTGGCCCTCTTTTATAGTTCACAGAAAGAGCGTACATATATGAAACAGAAAGATTTTACCCAGCACCCTATCCGGCTGTTCGCCAGCTATTACAAGCCCCATATGCGGCTGTTCCTGCTGGACATGTTCTGCGCGCTCGTCGCGTGCGCGGCGGACCTGATCTTCCCCTACGTCACCCGGTACACCCTGAACTCGCTGCTGCCGGATAAGCTGTTCGGGCTGTTTTTCGCCGTCATGGCCATCCTGGCGGCGGCCTATATCGTGAAGGCGGTGTGCAAGTTCGTCATCACCTACCTGGGCCACCTGATGGGGGTCCGGCTGGAGGCGGACATGCGCACGGACATTCTGACCCACATCCAGACCCTGTCCTTCTCCTTCTTCGACCACAACCGGACCGGCGTGCTCATGAGCCGGATCACCAACGATCTGTTCTCCATCACGGAGCTAAGCCATCACGGGCCGGAGAACCTGATGACCAGTCTGGTGACGCTGCTGGGGGCCTTTGCCATCCTCTGCACCATCTGTTGGCCCCTGGCCTGCATCATCCTGGCGGTGGTGCCGCTGTTCATCCTCTTCACCGTCCACTGGAACGGCAAGATGGACGCGGCCAACGTGGAGGTGAAAAAGAGCCTGGGGGAGATCAACGCCTCCATCGAGTCGGGCATCTCCGGCATCCGTACCGCCAAGGCCTTCGCCAACGAGTCCGCCGAGGCGGACAAGTTCAAGGCCGCCAACGACAGGTTCAAGGACTCCAAGAAAAACTGGTACAAGACCATGGGCATCTACCACGCCGGTATCGACTCCACCATGAGCCTGATGCAGGTGCTCACCATCGCCATGGGCGGGTTTTTCATCATGCGGGGCCGCATGGACTATGTGGACCTGATCACCTTCTCCCTGTATGTGTCCACCTTCGTCCGGCCCATCACCCAGCTCGCCGACTTCATCGAGACCTTCACCGACGGCATGACCGGCTTCAAGCGCTTCCGGGACATCATGAACACAAAGCCCGAGATCGAGGATAAGCCCGGCGCGGCGGAGCTGGAGCACGTGACGGGGGACGTGGAATATAAGGACGTGTCCTTCTCCTACACCGACGGCGTCCCCGTGCTGGAGCACGTCAGCTTCACCCTGCCCCACGGAAAGACCCTGGCAGTTGTCGGACCTTCCGGCGGCGGCAAGACCACATTGTGCCAGCTCCTGCCCCGGTTTTACGACGTGACGGGCGGGGCGGTGTATCTGGACGGCCACGACGTGCGGGACGTGACCCAGCGGAGCCTGCACCAGAACATCGGCATCATCCAGCAGGACGTGTTCGTCTTTGCCGACACCATCCGGGAGAACATCCGCTACGGTCGGCCCGACGCCACCGACGAGGAGATCGTGGCCGCCGCCATACGGGCGGAGATACACCAGGACATAGAGGCCATGCCCAACGGCTACGACACCTTTGTGGGCGAGCGGGGCGTGATGCTCTCCGGCGGGCAGAAGCAGCGGCTCTCCATCGCCCGGGTGTTCCTCAAAAACCCGCCGGTGCTGATCCTGGACGAGGCCACCTCCGCCCTGGACAGCGTGACGGAAAAGCACATCCAGGCGTCGTTGGACGAGCTGGCCAAAGGCCGCACCGGCATCATCATCGCCCACCGGCTCAGCACCGTGAAGAACGCGGACCTGATCGCCGTGGTGGAAAACGAACACATCGTGGAGCTGGGCCCCCGGGAGGAGCTTCTCGCCAGAGGCGGAGCCTTCGCCCGGCTGTGGCAGGCCCAGGACCTGTCCTGAAAACGTATTGTATTGCGATGCGAAGCCCGGTCAGGGCGAGCCGCGCGGCATTCCCGCGCGTCAAAGTCAAAATCCGCTGTGCGACAGGATTTTGACTTTCTGCGAGGGGGAATTCACTTTCCCCTCGCAGTTTCAAACGGAAAGGGAGCGAAGCTCACATGGACCAGAATAAGGATTTTCTCGGCACGGAGCCTATCGGCAAGCTGCTGTTCAAGCTGGCGGTGCCCACGGTCATCGCACAGCTCATCAATATGCTCTACAACATCGTGGACCGGATCTACATCGGCCACATGCCCGGAGACGGAAGCCTGGCCCTCACCGGCGTGGGGGTATGTCTGCCCATCATCCTGATCGTGTCCGCCTTCGCGGCGCTGGTGAGCTCCGGCGGCGCGCCCAGGGCCTCCATCTTCATGGGCAGGGGCGACATGGACGCCGCCGAAAAGACCCTGGGCGGCTGCTTCACGCTGCAGATCATCATCTCGGCCGTACTGACCGCTGTGCTGCTGCTCTGGGACCGGCCCCTGCTGCTGGCCTTCGGCGCGAGCTCCAACACCATCGACTACGCCGACAGCTACATGCGCGTCTATGCCGTCGGCACATTGTTCGTCCAGCTCACCCTGGGCATGAACGCCTTCATCACCGCCCAAGGCAACGCCAAGACCGGCATGCTCACCGTGCTCATCGGCGCGGTGTGCAACATCCTGCTGGACCCGGTGTTCATCTTCCTGTGCCACATGGGGGTCCGGGGCGCGGCTCTCGCCTCCATACTGTCCCAGGGCGTTTCCTGCGTGTGGTGCGTGAGCTTTCTCTGCGGGAAAAAGACGCTGCTGAAGCTGCGTCCGGCCAACATGCGCCTGGTCCCGAGCGTCGTGCTGCCATGCGTGGCGCTGGGCTTCGCCGCCTTCGTCATGCAGAGCAGCGAGAGCGTCATCTCCGTGTGCTTCAACGCCTCCCTGCTCAAATACGGCGGCGACGTGGCCGTGGGGGCCATGACCATCTGCACCAGCGTGATGCAGTTCGCCATGATGCCCATGCAGGGCATCTCCCAGGGGGCCCAGCCCATCTCCAGCTACAACTACGGCGCCGGTAACGCTGGGCGCGTAAAAAAGACCTTCCGGCTGCTGCTGACCTGCTGCCTCACGTTCTCCACGGCCCTGTGGCTGTCACTGATGCTGCTGCCCAGAGCCTTCGCGTCCATCTTCACCTCCGACGGGTCGCTGATCGACTTCGCCGTGGGCGCCATCCGCATCTACTGCGCCGGTGTCTTCGTGTTCGGCGTCCAGATCGCCTGCCAGATGACCTTCGTGTCCCTTGGCAACGCCCCCTGCTCGGTGATCGTGGCGGTGGTGCGAAAGTTCGTACTTCTTCTGCCGCTCATTTACATCATGCCCCGCCTGGTCGCGGACCCGACCATGGGCGTATACCTGGCCGAGCCGGTGGCGGACGTGACCGCCGTGACCTTCACCGCCATTTTGTTCTCCTTCCAGTTCCGCAAGGCCATGAAAAAGCTGGAGGCGGAACACCCGGCGGGAGACTGAAAGGAGGCTGGATATGGAGCGTATCGACGCGAAGCGGGCCGCGGCGCTGCTGGCCGCCGCAAACGACATCCTCATCGTCACCCACATCCGGCCGGACGGGGACACCGCCGGCAGCGGCTGCGCCCTGTGCCTGGGGCTGCGGGCCCTGGGCAAGCGGGCGTTTCTCGCCGCCAATCCCCCCTCCATGGCCCGGTATGAGAAATACATGACCCCCTACTTTGCCCCGGAAAGCTTCGTCCCCGGTTTCATCGCCGCGGTGGACACGCCGGGGCCGGGCCAGTATCCCCCCGGCTGGGAGGCTCTGGCGGAGCAGACCGACCTGGCCGTCGACCACCACGGCACCAACAGCGGCTATGCCCGCTATACCTATCTGGAGGCGGACAGCGCCGCCACGGGGGAGCTGGTGTATCTGGTCCTCCGTGAGCTGGGCGTCTCCCTTGCCCCGGACATGGCCGAGGCCCTGTACGTAGCCCTGGCTACGGACACCAACGGCTTTCGCACGCCGGGCACCACCGGCCGGACATTGACCATCGCCGGGGCATTGCGCCAGACGGGCTTTGACGCGGCGGCGCTCACCCGCGCGCTGTTTGAGACGAAATCCGCCGCCCGGCTCCGGCTGGAGGCGGCGCTGTACGGCGGCATGCGCTTTCCAAGGCCCGGCCTGTGCGTCATGACCCTGCCACTGGAGACCATCGCCGCCTGCGGGGCCACGGAGGACGACATGGACAAGCTGTCCCTGCTGACCACGGTGCCGGAGGGCGTCCGGACGGGGCTTCTTCTGCGGGAGCTTTCCGACGGGCGCTGGAAGGTGTCCCTGCGGACGGACGGGTCCGTCCACGCCGGACAAATTTTGCAAACCGCCGTGGGCGGCGGCGGCCACGCCGACGCCGCCGGAGCCGTGACCGCCGGACCTCCCCAGCGGATCGAGGCCGCGGTGCTCGCGGCTCTGGACAGGGCGCGGGCCGTATGAGGGCGGCGGAACGGCTCCGGCCAGCCCTGGACCGGCTTTTCAGGCTCCCCACCCACCCCTTCGACCCGCAAAACGACGGCGAGAAGTCCCGCGCCGAACGGCGGTACGAGAAGGGCCATGCGCCTGACAAAGCCAAATGTCCGCCAATGACGGGCAAACGTCCGCCAGAAAAACAATTTCCAAAAAATTGTAAAATTCGCTTGACGAATTGACAGAAATATGTTTAGATACAGATAGGAGCTGGAGCATCCCGCACGGCTCCCTGAAACAGCCGCCGGCCACGCCCCTGTATATGGGCCCTTTGTGTAAAACTCCCCTTTCTCCTCTTGATGCTTTCTCATACAGGAAACTCCTTTCCATTCTCTAAGCGCGCAGGGGTGTGGCTTTTATAAAATGAAAAAGAGGACCGTTCCCGGTCCTCTTTTTTTAAGTCGCTGCGATGCAAGCATCGCCGCGAAAGAGATACAGCCCGAGGCAGCGCAAAGCGCCTCCGCACAGCGGAGGCGTTCACGTTTGCGGGCTGAGATGAATGATTTCCCAGGCGCATGTCCTGGGAAATCATGATCTAACTTTGTTCGGCTCTGCGGAGCCGAATCCTGCGGAGCTGACTGCTGCGGAGCTATCCGTTCTTCACCAGATCCCGCAGGGCCTCGGTGACGGCGCCGTCGTGGGAGATGGTGACGCCCGCCGCCGCCGCGCCCAGCTGCGCGCATCTGGCCAGAGGCAGACCGTTGGCCAGCCCCACGACCAGAGCGGCCATCAGGCTGTCCCCCGCGCCGGTGGCGTCCACGGTGTGGGCGTTGACGGCGTTCTGGCGCAGGAAGCTCTTTCCCTCCGCGCACAGGACCCCGTCCGGCCCCAGAGAGATCACCGCCCGCTTCACTCCGGCGTCCAGCAGGGCTTTCGCGCTGTCCAGAGGCCGACTGAAGCCGGTGAGGACCGCGGCCTCCGACCGATTGGCCTTCAACAGCCGCAGCCGGGGCAGGATCGGACGCAGCCGGACGCACTTGGCCACCGACACGCAGTCCGCCGCCAGAGGGACGGTCATGTTCTCGCCCAGAAACGCCAGCGTCGCCTCCGGCAGGTTCGTGTCGATCACCGCCGCGTCATACCCGGCCAGCTCCGGGAGCCAGGACGCGGCCAGCTCCGGGCTGACGCGGGAGCACAGCGCCATGTCGTTCACCGCGGCGGCCACGTCCCCGCGCTCGTCGCATATGTACAGATACCGGTTGTTTTGCCGCTCCTCCCAGCGGCAGCGGGCAAGGTCCACGCCGAAGCGCTCCCCGTCCGCCCGGATGACGGCCTCGTGCTCGTCCCGGCCCAGCAGGGAGAAAAAAGCGGTGTCCGCCCCCAGCAGAGAGCAGTCGCGGGCGATGTTCCAGCCCACGCCGCCCAGCGCGGAGCTCACCCGGCCGGGAATGGAATCCCCCCGGGCCAGCGGACTGTCCGCCCGGCCGCCGATATCCACATTCAGCGCGCCGATCACGGCTACTTTCTTTTTTCGCGTATCCATGCTATTATTGTAGCAGAGATTCTTTGTTTTGCAAGGAGGAATCCATGACTATTGAAAAAATAACGGCCCCGCTCGCTGAAAACGGCCTGCCGGACCGGCTGCGCAGGTCTGACGTATCCGCCGCCGCGGCGTCCCAGGAGGCGCGGCCATGAAGATATACCGGGACCTTTTCCTCTCCTTTTTCCGCATGGGCGCCATCACCTTCGGCGGCGGCTACGCCATGCTGCCCATCCTCCAGCGGGAGGTGGTGGAGAGCCGGGGCTGGTGCACCAACGAGGAGCTGACGGACTATTTCGCCATCGGCCAGTGCACCCCCGGCATCATCGCCGTGAATACGGCCACCTTCATCGGCTTCAAGCTCAAGGGCGTGCTGGGCGGTATCGTGGCCACGCTGTCGCTGGTGCTGCCCAGCTTCATCGTCATCGGCCTCATCGCGGCCGTGCTGCAGAACTTCGCCGACTACGCCCTGGTGCAGAACGCCTTCGCCGGTATCCGGGTGGCGGTGACCGTGCTGATCCTCAACGCGGTGGCGAAGCTTCTCAAGTCCTCCGTGGTGGATAAGGTAACCTGCTGCATCTTCCTGGCGGTGACGGCGGCGTCCTGGTTCCTGGACCTGTCCCCGGTGGTGTTCGTGCTGCTGGCGGGCGCGCTGGGCGTGGCGGTCCAGGTGGGGAAGGAGGTGCGAAAGAGATGATCTATCTGCAGCTCTACTGGGAGTTTTTCAAGACCGGCCTGTTCGCCGTGGGCGGCGGCCTGGCCACACTGCCGTTCCTCTACGACATGGGCGCGCGCACCGGCTGGTTCACCGCCCACCAGGTGGCGGATATGCTGGCCGTCAGCGAGTCCACGCCCGGCCCCATCGGCATCAATATGGCCGTGTACACCGGCTATACCAGCGCGGGGCCCCTGGGGAGCCTGTGCGCGATGGCAGGCATCATAACCCCCTGCGTGATCGTCATCATGCTCATCGCCGCCGCTCTGCGGGCCTTCCGGGACAATAAGTACGTGAAGGGCGCTTTCTACGGCATCCGCCCCGCCTCCACGGGCCTGATCGCCGTGGCGGGCCTTACCGTGGCCGCGGGGGCGCTGCTGCGCACGGACGCCTGGACCGGCTGGGACCGGTTCTGGACCGTGCTGGACTGGAAGGCGTGGGTCCTGGCCGCCGTCATCTTCGCCGTCAGCAAGATCTGGAAGAAGCTCCACCCGGCGTTCCTCATCCTCATCGGAGCCGTGGCCGGAGCCCTGTTCCGCTTTGCTGGCGTATAGCGATACCGTTTACCGAGCGCCCCCATCAAGGGGGCGCTCTTGCTATTCCGGGAGAATATGTTATAATACATTGTTAAATATTAGTATAGACCATATTCTCGTCCGGGAGATGCGCAGAGCTGCCATGACCACTTCCCCCCTTGAACGGAAAAACCGGATACTGTCCGCCTTGTGGGTGTGTCTGGCCGCCATGGGCCTGACGGCGCTGGTGCTGGGGGCGGTGTACGCTCTGCGGGGCATATGGCCCTTCGGCACGGACAACGTGGCCTATATGGACGCCGCCCAGTTCTATGTCCCCAATTACTACAGCCTGTGGGACTCCCTGCACGGGGACCTGTCCGGCGGCGCGTGGAGGCAGCTGCTCTATCCCTATAACTGGCCGTTTTATTTCGTGGCCCGGGACCATGTGCTGGAGGCCATGAGCCTGTACCTGGCCATCCGGATGCTGCTCGTCGCCCTGTTCGCCGCCGTCGCTCTGTGCTGGCGGTTCCCCCGGCTGAGCGGCGTATGGAAAACGGTCTTCGCCTTGCTTTACGCCTTCTCCGGCTTCGTCCTGCAGTACTACTCCAATTTCGGCTGGCTCACCGCCGTGACGGTGTTCCCGCTGCTGCTGCTGGGGCTGGAGCGGCTGCTGCGGGAGGGGAAATGCGGCCTGTACACGGCGATGTACGCCTACTTCCTCTATATGGGCGTGTACTACGCCTACATGGCGACGGTCTATATCCTGCTGTTCGCGCTGGGATATATCCTCCTGGTGCTGCCGAAGGACCGCCGGGGCGGACGGGCCTTCCGGCTGGGGGTGTCCACGGCGCTGGCTCTGGGCATATGCTCCCGCCGGTGGCTGCGCAATTCCGCCGCCCTGGCCGGTGGGGCCCGGTTTCAGGAAAATCTGGACTCCGGCCTTCTCTCCGGCATGACCACCTGGAACATCCCCAACACCCGGCACACCTTCCTCATGCTCATGGGCATGAGCCTGATCGCCGCCCTGTTTCTGCTGGCCCTTCTGCGCCAGCGGACCGCCCCCAGGTCGGAGCGAAAACGGGCCATCCGGTTTTTCGGCTATATGCTGGGCCTGTTCGCCCTGCCCATGGTCTTTACCAACATCGACACCGCCTGGCACTTCGGCCAGTACAACTTCTTCCCCATGCGCTACGGCTATATGCTCCCGGCCACGCTGATCGCGGGCGGGTGCCTGGCGTTGGAGGACGAGACCCGGACGGATGCCGCGCCCCTTCCGTCCGGCGTGTGGCGTCTGCCGTGGGGAGATCTCGCCGCCGGGATCTGCGGGGCCGTGGGTGGTCTGCTTGTCCTGATCCCCCCCGTACAGCGGGCGCTGCGGGAATACGGCGCGTGCTTTCTCAATACGCTGGGCGCGGCGGGCTATTGGAGATGGTTCGCCATGTACGCCGCCGGAGGGATCATGTTCACCGCCCTGTACCTGCTGCTGCGGGCGCTTCCGCCCAAGCGGGCCGCCTGGGCCGTGCTGGCGGCTGTCCTTTTACAGCTGGGCGCCAACGCCTGGGGCAGCATCGCCCCCAACGACGACCACACCTACACCCACGAATACGACCCGGCCTATATCGACACGGCGGAGCGGCTGCACGACTATTTCGCCGCCCAGCCCCTTGCCCCCCTGGAGCGGGTCAAGAACGTGGACAACAGCCTGAACGCCGGATATCCCGCCGTCGCCGGGGTGAGCGCCCTGTCCTCCATCGACTCCAACGCCTCCGCCGGGAAGCTGGGCGTGTTCGAGGACCTGGGCTATACCGTCAACTACTTCCGCATCCTGGACACCGGCGGCACGGTGTTCACCGACATGCTTCTGAACGTGGACCGGGTCCTGTCCGCGTCGGCCCTGGACGGGGACCTGTACCTGTCCGGGGACACGGTGGACGGCGTACAGGCGGGCTTCAGCCGTTACCCCGGCGTGCTGGGGCTCATGTACGACGCCGACGCCTTGGACGGCTACTTCGACCTGACCACCCTGGCGGACCGGCTCAACGCCCTGTACGGGGCCTTCACCGGCTCGGACGCACCCCTGGCCCATGACCTGGCCCCGGAGATGAGCGTGTCCGGGGAGGGCATGCGCGCGTATACCCTGACCTGTCGGCTGGACAGGCCCGCGTTCGTCTATATGGCCGTGGATGGCGTGGCCATGAACATCGCCGCCAACGGGAAGGCCGTGACGGCGCCCTCCTACCGCAACCTGAACAACACGGTATACCCGGCCCCCTTCAACTCCAACCTGCTGTGTCTGGGCCTGTTCGAGGCGGGGGACGCGGAGATATCCTTCGCCTCCGCCATGGAGCTGGCCCCGTCGGACGTGACGCTGCTGGGGCTGGACAAGGGGCTGCTGGACAGCTTCCGGGCGGACGCGGACCTGGACGAGGATATGACCCTGGAAAAGACCGAAAACGGCTATACCGTCACCGTCGCCGCCCAGGGGGATGGAAAGCGGCTGTTCCTGCCCATCATGGACCCAGTTGGCTGGCAATGTACCGTCAACGGCGAGGAGACGGCTCTGAGCTACTTCATCGGCGTCATGACCAGCGTCCCGCTCCGGGCGGGGGAGAATACTGTGGTCCTGACCCGTGGCGGCGGGAGCGTGTCCACGCTGGGGCGCGCGCTGCCATGGCTGTGCCTGGTCCTGGCGGCCGGGTGGCTGGTCCTGTGCCGCCGGAGGCGGTCGGAGAGCTTCCCGCCCCGCTGGGCCGGGAGCGCCTCGCTGGCGCTGTTTTACGCCGCCGCCGCGGCCGTCGTCTGCTTTGTGTATATCGCGCCCACGGTCCTTCTGATCGTTCGCGGCACGGTGGTCTGGTTCTGAGAAGGAGGCTTTTCATGCGGATACTCGTCACCGGCGGCGCCGGGTTCATCGGCGCCAACTTCGTCTACTACACGTTGAAAAACCACCCTGACTATGATATCATCTGCGTGGACAGCCTGACCTACGCCGGGAACCTGTCCACCCTGCAAAAGGCCCTGAAAAGCCCCCGGTTCACCTTCTACAGGCAGGACATCCGGGACCGGGACGGCATCGACGCCATCTTCCAAAAGGAGCGGCCCGACGCGGTGGTGAATTTCGCCGCCGAGAGCCATGTGGACCGGTCCATCGAGACGCCGGAGCTGTTTTTGCAGACCAACATCCTGGGCGCGCAGGTGATGATGGACGCCTGTCTGCGCTACGGGAACGTCCGGTTCCATCAGGTGTCCACCGACGAGATATACGGGGACCTGCCCCTGGACAGGCCGGACCTGCTGTTCACGGAAAACTCCCCGCTGCGGCCCTCCAGCCCCTACAGCGCCTCCAAGGCCGGGGCCGATATGCTGACGCTGGCCTACTTCCGGACCTATGGCCTTCGGGCCACCGTCAGCCGCTGCTCCAACAACTACGGACCCTTCCAGTTCCCGGAAAAGCTTATCCCCCTCATGATCGCCAACGCCCTGGAGGACAAGCCCCTGCCGGTCTACGGCCAGGGCCTGAACGTCCGGGACTGGCTGTATGTGGCCGACCACTGCAGGGCCGTCGACCTGATCCTGGAAAAGGGCGAGCCCGGCCAGGTGTACAACGTGGGCGGACACAACGAGATGCGCAACATCGACATCGTAAAGCTCCTGTGCGCCCAGCTGGGCAAGCCGGAGAGTTTGATCACCTTCGTGACGGACCGGAAGGGTCATGACCTGCGCTACGCCATCGACCCGGCCAAAATACGCGCCGAGCTGGGCTGGGAGCCGCAGACCCCCTTCGCCGAGGGGCTGAAAAAGACCGTCCGGTGGTATCTGGACAACCGCCCCTGGTGGGAGCAGATCATCTCCGGCGAATACAGAAACTACTATCAGCGGATGTACGGCGACCGCTGAGCGCCTGTTTGGAGGAAGAAGCCTTATGATCCCCTTCAACGTGCCCCCCTACTGCGGCCGGGAGGACGCCTATGTCCTGGAGGCCATCCACTCCCATAAGATCAGCGGCGACGGGGCCTTCACGAAAAAATGCCACGCCTGGCTGCAGGAGCATACCGGCGCGGCCAAAGCCCTGCTCACCACCAGCTGCACCCACGCGCTGGATATGTCGGCGCTTCTGTGTCGGCTCCGGCCGGGGGACGAGGTCATCCTGCCCTCGTATACCTTCTCCTCCACGGCCAACGCCTTCGTGCTGGCCGGGGCGACGCCCGTATTCGTGGACGTCCGGCCGGATACCATGAACATCGACGAGACGCTCATCGAGGACGCCATCACCGACCGGACCCGTGTCGTCTGCGTCATGCACTACGCCGGGGTGGCCTGCGAGATGGACGCCGTCATGGACATCGCCCGGCGGCACGGTCTGCTGGTGGTGGAGGACGCCGCCCAGGCCGTCATGGCCTCTTACAAGGGCAGGGCCCTGGGCACCATCGGCGATTACGGCTGCTACAGCTTCCACGAGTCGAAAAACTACTCCATGGGCGAGGGCGGCGCGCTGCTTCTGCGCCAGGACGACCCCCGGGCGGAGATCATCCGGGAGAAGGGCACCAACCGGGCCCGGTTCCTCCGGGGCCAGGTGGACAAGTACACCTGGGAGGACCTGGGCTCCAGCTACCTGCCCAGCGAGCTGAACGCCGCGTACCTCTACGCCCAGCTGGAAATGGCGGACGAGATCAACGCCGCCCGGCTCCACTGCTGGGCCCTGTACCGGCAGATGCTGGCGCCTCTGGCGGAGCAGGGGCGCATCGACTGGCAGACCGTGCCGGAGGGCTGCGCGCACAACGCCCATATGTTCTACATCAAGGCAAAGGACCTGGCCGAGCGGACAGCGCTGACCGCCTGGCTGAAGGAGCGCGGCGTACAGGCCCCCTTCCACTACGTGCCCCTGCACTCCGCCGCCGCCGGGCTTCGCTTCGGCCGGTTCCACGGCCAGGACAGATACACCACCCGTGAGAGCGAGCGGCTGCTGCGCCTGCCCATGTTCTACGGCCTGACCGACAGCCAGGTGGAGCAGGCCGCCGAGGCGGTGACAGAGTTTTACAAGAGGCGGCGCGGCCTATGACCGGCGAGCGGCTCAAAAACCCCGGCCTGACAAAGCAGCGCCGGGCCGGTACGGCCGCCGCCCTCGCCATGAGCGGTCTGCTGTTTGGGCTGGTGTACGCGGTGGTGTTCAACTTCCGCCGGGATTTCACCGTCAGCGACTTCGCTCCCCATATCGCCTGGGCCCTTCAGATGGACGGGCGGGCGGCGCTCTCGTCGTTTTACAACGGTCAGGAGCGGCTCTGGCACATCTTCGTGCGCATGCTGATCGGGATGGGCGTGACCAACATCTGGACGGCGGCCGCGCTGGTGACGGCGGCCGCGGACGCCGCCGCCTGTTTCCTCGTCTACAAATGCCTGGACCGGACCGTACCGAAAAAGCTGCCCCGGTGGCTTCTGGCCGGGCTGGTCCTGTGCGTGTTCCTGGCCGGCAGCCTCACCCTGCCCGGCCACAGCTTTTATCGGGACCGCGCCGCCGTGAACACCTGGCACAACCCCACCAATATCATGGTGCGGCCCTTTGCCGCCGCGGTGTTTTACATGACCGTGGACATCTACGACCGCCGCCGTTACGGCGGCCCGGCGGAGACGGCGGACGGACGCCTCGCCTTTTCCGGCGGCTTTTGGACCCGGCTGCGCTCGCCGGTCTTTACCCGCGCGCAGGCGGTTCTCTACCCGCTGTGCATACTGCTCTCGGCTTACGCCAAGCCCTCGTTCCTGCAGGTCTTCGCCCCGGCGGTCTTTCTCTTCCTGCTGGCCGACGTGATCCGCACGCGGGGAAAGCTGCTGCCTTGCTGCATCCGGCTGGCGCTGGCGTACCTGCCGGCGGCGCTGATCGTGCTGGCGCAGCTGTTCCGGTTCTTCGGCGGGTCCGTCTCCGTGGGCGCCGTCACGGACAGCCCGGACGCGGCCGCGCAGGCCGCCTCGGGCATCGCCGTCTACTTCCTCCAGCCGTCCTTTTCCGGCGCGGGCGAGCTTTTGCTGGCCACGGCCAGACGTCTGCTGTCGGCCCTGTACCCCTGCGCGTTCCCCCTGTCCGTGCTGCTGGCGGCGCCTCGGCGGGGCTGGAAAAATACCTCCTTCCGGCTGGGCTGGCTGTGCGTGGCGGCGGGGCTGCTGGAGATGACGCTCCTGCACGAGACCGGCTCGCGGGCCGAACACGGGAACTTCAGCTGGGGCTTCTATCTGTCCATATGGCTTTTATGGACCGCCGCCGCGGGGGCTTACGCCGAACTTCTGCAAGAGCGCAGCCGTGCCGGGACCGCCGTCCGGTGGGTGAGCACGCCGCTGCTGGCCTGGCATATGGCCTGCGGCGTCCTGTACGTCGAGCGCATCCTCCGCACCGTACAGTATTATTTCTGAAAAAAGAAGGGCTCCCCATGAAAAAGCTCGCCATCATCGGCGCAAACGAATTTCAAGACCCCCTCATCGAAAAGGCGAAGCAGATGGGCTACGAGACCCATGTGTTCGCCTGGGCGGCGGGGGACGTGGGAGAGCGGACCGCGGACGTGTTCCACCCCATCAGCATCACGGAAAAGGAGGCCATTTGGCAGGTGTGCCGCGATGTGGGCGCGGGGGCCTGCTGCTCCATCGGGTCGGATCTGGCCGTGCACACGGTCAACTTCATCCAGCGGAAGCTTGGCAATCCCTGCAACCCGGAGATCACGGACACCGTGGCCACCGACAAATACGAGATGCGCCGGGCTTTACAGGCCGCGGGGGTCCCCTGTCCGGCCTTCCTGAGGGTCTCGGCCGTCCCGGACGAGAAGGCCCTCGCGGGCATGGGCTGGCCCCTGATCGTCAAGCCCGCCGACCGGTCCGGCAGCCGGGGCATCTTCCGGGTGGAGAACTACGGCCAGCTGGCCGAGGCCGTGCCTCAGTCCATAGAGCAGTCCTTTCAAAAGCGGGCCGTCATCGAGCAGTTCATCCCCGGCCCGGAGTACAGCTGCGAGAGCGTCTCCTTCGCCGGAGAGCACCATATCCTGGCCCTGACGAAAAAATACACCACCGGCGCGCCCCACTTCATCGAGACGGGCCACGCGGAGCCCTCGGACATCCCGCCCGACGCGGAGCGGACCGTCCGGACCCAGGTTGCGGCGGCGCTGGACGCGCTGCACATCCGATACGGCGCAAGCCACGCGGAGTTCAAGCTCACCGACGGCGGCCAGGCGCGGATCATCGAGATCGGCGCCCGGATGGGCGGGGACTGCATCGGCTCGGACCTGGTGTATCTGTCCACGGGCGTGGACTTCATGGCGGCGGTGATCGACACGGCCTGGGGCAGGGCCCCGGACCTGACGGTCAAGCGGACGCCCCGGCGGGCGGAGATCCGGTTCATCTTCACCCAGGAGGACGTAAAGGCCATGGAGCGGGCCCGGCGGACCGCCCCGGAGAGCGTCTGGCGGGCGGTCTATGACGGCCGGGCGGGCGAGGCGGTGACGGACAGCTCCAACCGCCATGGCTACTGGATCACGGAGGGGGCGGCTCTATGAGTCTGAACGGAAAGAGGCTTTTGCTGCTGGGCGGGTCCAACAGCACGGAGGACATCCTCCGCTTCGCCGGGGAAAACGGCGTCACGCTGATCGCCACCGCCCCGGCCCGGTTTGGCCTCACGGCCCTGAAGCGGATCGCGGACGAGCGCTACGAGGCGGACGCGGTGGACGAGACGGCTCTGGTCCGGCTCATCCGGGACGCCCGTATCGACGGCATATTCCCCGGCAACAATGAGGACGTGATGCCCCACGCCATCGCGGCGGCGGAGGCGGCGGGACTGCCCGTCTACTGCGACGGCCCCATGTGGGACGCGTGCGCCAACAAGGCCAAATTCAAAAAGATGTGCCGCGACGCGGGCATCCCTGTGGCGGGGACCTACGACCTGGCCGTCACGGACATAGCGGACATCCCCTATCCCGTGGCGGTGAAGCCCGCGGACAGCTGCGGCAGCCAGGGCTTTTCCATCTGCCGCAAAGCGGAGGAGCTTTCGGCCGCGCTGGAAAAGGCCCTGCCCTTCTCCCGGACCGGCACGGTGCTGGTGGAGGACTTCATCCCCTACGACGCCGCCATCATCCACTATACCCTGGTGGGCGGCGAGGCGTATTTCGGCGGCGTCTCCGACAAGCGCTCCATGCTCCTGGGGGAGGGCGGCGGCTCCGTCATGGCCCTGCAGGAGTTTCCCTCCGCCGACACGGGGGCGTATCTGGCCGCGCTGGACGAGAAGGTCCGGGCCATGTTCCGGCGCAACGGCATGCACGACGGGCCGGTGTGGATCGAGGCGTTCAACGACCATGGCCGGTTCATCTTCAACGAGATGGGCTACCGCTTCGGCGGGTCCATGACCTATTACCCCGTGCGGTATTTTACAGGCCTTGACCAGCTGGAGTGCATGCTGCGCTACTGTTTGGGCGAAAAGCCGGACCCGGCGGCGCACACCTCCCTGATCCGGCGGGACAGGCCCGCCGGACGGCGCTACGCCATACTGCCCCTGCATGTGCGCCCCGGTAGGCTCCGGGCCGTGTACGGCGAGGACCAGGTCCGCGCCATGGAGGATGTGTACGCCTACGTGCCCATCCATTGGGCGGGTGACGTGGTCCGGGCCACCGGCACGGTGAGCCAGGTGTTCTGCTATCTGCACCTTTTGTACGACGACGAAGCCGCCCTGGCCGACACCGTGGGCCGGATCGTCCGGACTCTGCGTGTGCAGGGCGAGGACGGGGAGGAGCTGCTGTTTCAGCTGTACCACTTTTCCTGATAGGGGGCGCGCCTATGAAAAACGAGCTGTTCATCCGGTATCTGTCCCAGGAGGACCTGCTCCGGGCCGGATGCTTCGACATACCGAACGCCATGGACGTGGTGGAAAAGGTCCTGACGGCCTATGAGAACGGCCGGGTGCTCTATCCGGACAAGACTGTGCAGATCTTCGACGAGGCCGTGCAGAGCCGCATCAACATCCTGCCCGCCACGCTGCTGGACGAGAAGGTCTGCGGGGCCAAGTGGATCTCTGTGTTTCCCGCCAACCCCCGGCGGTTCGGCTGTCAGAACCAGTCGGCGGTCATATTGCTGTCCAGCCTGGAGACGGGCTACCCCATGGCGCTGCTGGAGGGCATGCTGTGCTCCAGCATCCGCACCGCCGCCGTCAGCGCCGTGGCCGCCAAATACCTGGCCCGGCCCGATTCCGCCGAGATCGGCCTCCTGGGCGCGGGGGAGATGGCCCGGATGCACTTCGTGGCGCTGAAAACGGCCCTGCCGGGGCTGCGGGTCTGCCGGGTGGCCTCCCGGAGGTCGGCCACGGAGCGGGACTTTCTCGAGCACATCGCGCCCTTCTACCCCGACGTGGAGTTCGTTCTCTGCCAGGGCGGCTATGAGAAGGCCGCCACGGGCGCGGACGTGATCGTGACCGCCATCAGCGGCCAGGAGCCGGTGCTGCATGGGGCCTGGTGCAAGCCGGGGGCCTTTTACACCCACGTGGGCGGCTGGGAGGACGACGACGAGACCGTCTTTCGGGCGGACAAGCTCGTG
This sequence comes from uncultured Oscillospiraceae bacterium, assembly GCA_947629245.1. Taxonomy (GTDB): domain Bacteria; phylum Bacillota; class Clostridia; order Oscillospirales; family Oscillospiraceae; genus CAJOIG01. The sequence goes on from CANRDC010000007.1 coordinate 40,460, forward strand.
TGCGACAGCTGGCATCATCTGCGGAGCCGGGGCAGCCCCACCCTCACCCGGCTCTATCAGGCCGGAAAGCTCCATGACGGGGACATCTACGGGGACCTGCCCAAGATCGTGGCGGGCAAGCTCCCCGGCCGAGAGAGCGACCGGGAATTCATCTACTTCAACGCCGTGGGCCTGTCCTATGTGGACGTGGCCCTGGGCTATGACTTTTTCAAGCGGGCCGGACATCTGGCCGCCGTACTGCCTTTGCAGCGGGAGGGCATCTTCGACCACCCGCTGGAAAGCACCGGCGAGCCGGGCCGCTTCCGGCTGAAAAGATCCTGAGACGGGAGGTGAGCTTTCATGCTCGTATCCGTTTGTATCCCCTGTTACCGCAGCGCCGCCACCCTGCCCACGGTGGTGGAGGAGGTGCGGCGGGCCTTCGCCGCCCACGAGGGGTACGACTACCAGCTCGTGCTGGTGAACGACTGCTCCCCCGACGACACCTATGAGGTGATACGCGGGCTGTGCCGGGAGGACAAGAAGATCGTCGGGGTGGACCTGTCCCGCAACTACGGTCAGGCCGCCGCCAAGATGGCCGCCCTCGCATACGCCACCGGCGACGCGGTGGTCTATATGGACGACGACGGCCAGCATCCCGCCGAGGGCATCTTCCCCATGCTGGACAAGCTGGCGGAAGGCTACGACATCGTCTACGCCGCCTTCCCCCAAAAGCGCCATTCCATCTTCAAGCGGGTCACCAGCGCCATTTATCAGAAGGTCTCCGAGTGGATCGGCAACAAGCCCAAGGGGATCTCCGTGTCCTCCTTCACCGCCTGGAGCCGGATGGCGGCGGACGCCGTGCAGCGCTATAAAAGCCCCTTCCCCGCGGCGGGGCTGTATCTGAACAAGATCACCACACGGGTGGCCAACGTGCCCATGCCCCATCGGGACCGGCTGGCGGGCGAGAGCGGCTATACGCTGGGCAAGCTCGTGAGCCTTGCCGTGACGGCCCTGACCAACTTCTCCATCGTGCCCCTGCGGGCCGCGTCCTTCCTGGGCGTCGGCTGCGCCATCGTGGGCTTCATTGCGGGGGCGGTCACGATCATCCGCAAGCTCATCCATCCCGCCATCGCCGCGGGCTTCACCACCAGCATCGCCACCCAGCTCTTCATCGGCGGCGTCATCATGATGATCCTGGGCATCCTGGGCGAGTATGTGGGCAGGATATACATGACCGTCAGCGACCTGCCCCAGTATAACATCCGGCGGACGGAAAACGTGCCGGAAGGCGGAAAAGAGGACCGGACATGAGGGATATTTTCCGCGAGGCCACGCTCAAAGGGCTCTTTGCCAGCTCCTTCGGCTTTTTCCGGCAGGAGATGCGCAAGCAGTACCACGGTCCGGGCCTTCTGCTCGTGTGGCTGAGCATGTTCTGGTGCGTGCTGCGCCACGGGTCAAGCCCCGCCGAGTACGCCCAGCTGAATTTCGACAAAAAAAGCGACCGGGAGCGGGCCCGGTATTTCACCATGTTCCGCTTCGAGCGCTTCATCAAAAAGGCCAATACCGGCGACAAGGAGCTGTTCATCAACAAGGCCGCCTTCAACGAGCGCTTCGCCGCCTACCTGCACCGGGACTGGCTGGACGTGTCCAAGGCTGGCTTTGACGAGTTCGCCGCCTTCATCCGCTCCCACGGTCAGGTGATGATCAAGGCCACCAGCCTGTCCTGCGGCAAGGGCATCACAAAATACGCCTACGACCCGGCGGACGACCTGCGCGCTCTGTACGACGCCAACCGGGACATGCTGCTGGAGCAGGTCATCGTCCAGCACCGGGAGCTGGCGGCCTTCAATCCCGCCAGCACCAACGTGCCCCGGCTGAACACCATGGTGGACGGCCAGGGCAACGTGCATGTCTTCTCCGCCTTCCTCCGCACCGGCGCCGGGGACGCGGTGGTGGACAATCTGGGCGCCGGCGGCATGGCCGCCCACATCGACGTGGACACCGGCGTCGTCACCACCCCCGCCATCGACATGCACCGGCGGGAATACATCGTCCACCCCCTCTCCGGCCAGGTGTTCCCAGGCTTCCGCGTCCCCCGCTGGGAGGAGGCGAAAAGCGCCGTCATCGCCGCCGCCAGGGAGGTCCCCGGCATGCGCTACATCGGCTGGGACGTGGCTGTGACGGACGACGGCGTGTGCCTCATCGAGGGCAACGACCGGGCGGACATCTGCGTGCGCCAGTTCGTGGACCGGCAGGGCTGGTACAAGCAGCTCCGGGCCATGCTGTGAACGCCATGACGCCGTATCTTTCCGTGATCGTGCCGGTCTATCGGGCCGAGCCCTGGCTGCGGGCGTGCGCGGACAGCATCCTGGGCCAGACCCTCCGGGAGCTGGAGCTGATCCTGGTGGACGACGGCTCGCCGGATGGCTGTCCGGCCATCTGCGACGAGTACGCGAAAAAGGATCCCCGCGTCAGGGTGCTCCACAAGGCAAACGGCGGCGTGGCCTCGGCGGTGGCCGCGGGCATCCGGGCCGCCGAGGGCGCGTTCATCGGCTTCATCGACAGCGACGACTGGATAGACCCGGACTATTACGGGGAGCTGTACCGCTGCATCACGGAGCAGGATGCGGACATGGTCGAGGGCCTGATGACCGACGAGCTCCAGCAGCCCGACGGCTGGCAGAAGTCCCGCGACTGCGTCCGCGCCGGGACCGTGGCGCACAGCGGTCCCGAGGCCATCCGGCGGCTCACCGGGCGGTACATGACCTCCTTTCTGTACGACGGCGCGCCGGACCGGCCCCTCTCCTACAGCAAGTGCGACAAGCTGTTCCGCCGAAGGCTCGTCACGGACAACCTGGCCTACTATGACGAGCGCCTTTCTCTGGGGGAGGACGCCGTGCTGATCGCCGCCGTGCTGCCCGACTGCGGAAAAGTGGTCACGCTGAAAAGCGCCGCCCGGTATCACCGCCGGGTCCTTTCCGGGTCCGTCTCCCACCAGACAGGGTCCGAGCAGATCCGCCGCATCGCCGCCGTGGGAGAGGCTCTGCGGAGGCTCGCGGACGGAGGAAAGCCCCTGAACAGGGCCGCCGTCGACGCGTTCATCGGCAGCATGGTCCACACCCGGATCTACCGGGCCGCGGCCCTGCCGGATATGCGGACCGGAGAGAAGGGCAGGCTCATGAAGGACATGCTCCGTCAGGCCCCCGCCGGGGCGCTGGAGGCGTTCCTCCGTCTGCGGGACGACGGCTCTCTGCGGGTGTTTTACGGCCTGCTCCGGCTGGGCCTGACCGCCCCCTGCGTGTGGATGGCGTCCCTCCACGGCGCGATGCGAAAGAAGGAGTGAGAGCATGACCCGCACAAAATACTCTTTCTTCAACTGGATCACCGGCGTGGGCGCGTCCGTGCTGACGCTGATCCTGAGCTTTGTCACACGGGCGGTGTTCATCCGGACCCTGGGCAACAGCTACCTGGGCATCGAGGGCCTGTTCACCAACATCCTGTCCTTCCTCTCCCTGGCCGAGCTGGGCTTTGGCTCCGCCATCGTCTTTAAGCTCTATAAGCCCCTGGAGGAGGACGACCGGCCCCGGCTGCGGGCGCTGATGCGCCTTTACCGCCGGACATACGCCGTCATCGGCTGCGTGATCGCGTTTCTGGGCGTGTGCCTGATCCCCCTGCTGCCGGTCCTTATCAAGGACTACGCCACACTGGCGGAGCTGCGGCTGAACGGGACCGTCATCTTCCTCATATATCTGGTCAACAGCGCCTCGTCCTACTGGTTCTTCGCCTATAAGACCTCCTTCGTCCAGGCCGCCCAGAAGTCCTATGTGCTGAACATCCTGGGCTACGGCATGAAGGTCGCGAGCAGCGTATGTCAGATCGTCATCCTGCTCACGACGGGCGATTTCATCGTCTATCTGCTGGTCCAGATCGGATTCGTCATCCTCACCAACCTGCTGTACGCGGCCGTGTGCGACAGGCGGTATCCCTACCTGCGGGAAAAGACCGGCGAGCGGATCTCCCGGCGGGAATTCCGGGAGTTTCTCCGGGACTGCTCGGCGCTGTTCCTCTACCAGGCCGCCACCGTCGTCGTCAACGCCTCGGACAACATCGTGCTTTCCGTCCTGCTGGGGCTGGAGGCGGTGGGCGTTTACTTCAAATACACCTCCGTCAAGACCGCCCTGCTGGGGCTTTTGTACAACTTCTTCAGCGGGGTGCGGGCCTCCGTGGGCAGCCTGTTTACCACCGGCAATCTGGACTGGTCCCGGCTGGTCTTTCGGACCGTGGGCCTGTGTACCTCCATTTTGTTCGGCGTCACCGCCGTGGGCACGGCGGTGCTGCTGAACGATTTCATCGCCCTCTGGCTGGGCCCGGAGCACGTGCTCACCGTCTGGACCACGGCCGCCGGGACGACCGTCGCCTCGCCCCTGGCGCTGCTGGTGGCCGTTGAGATGTACCTGACCGGACGGGCCTACTGCTACGGCACCTTCCGCTCCTCCATGGGGCTGTTCCGCCAGATGCGGTTCCGGCCGCTGGTCAATATCGTCGTGAATCTGGCCGTATCCATCTATGCGGTCCCCCGGCTGGGTCCCGTCGGCTGCGTGCTGGGCACGATCGCGTCCTATCTTGCCTCCAACCTCCTGTTCGACCCCTTCATCATCTGCGGCAAGGTGCTGGAAATGCCGGTCGGCCGCTATTTTTTGAGCACGCTGGGGCAGGACGCGGTGACGGTCTGCGCGGGGCTCGCGAGCTGGCGGCTGTGTCGGCTCATCCCCCTGGGCGGGGTGCCGGGCTTCATCGTCCACGGCGTCGTGTGCGTGGCGGTGACCGGCGGCGCGTTCGCGGCCTGCTATTGGCGCACAGGCGAGTTCCGCTTCCTTCTCAGCACCGCCAAAAGCCTCCTCCCCGGACGCAAAACGGACCCGTGACCGTGCGATAAAGAGGCTCCCCGGCACATGGCCGGGGAGCCTCTTTGCGCTTGTCAAAGAAAGCGGGGATGTCGGTCGCGAAGGGGGAGCTCGAGGGGGACGGAAGTCCCGCCTCGAATGGGATAAATAGCCGCCAAGCGCCTGCGGTGCAGGCGTTTGGGGAGCGAAGCGACGTTTTTTGCGGCGGCTTGCCGCCGGGAAAAACACGGCGTTTTCAGGCTGTCAAAAAGACCTTTTTGACAGCCTGAGCGGCTCCCCGGCACATGGCCGGGGAGCCGCTTTGCTGCGCGATACGCGCTCCTGTTCAGTTCGAGGTCCCCATGACGTATTCGACGCCGTTGGCGAAACGGGTCGTGGCGACATAGAAGCCGTCGTAGGCCAGGATGCCGTCCTCGCCGCCCTCCACCAGGCAGCTGGCGGTGTATTCCGCGCCCTTCGGCTCGCCGATGGCCTCGTACAGCTCCTCCACCGCATGGCCCCGCAGCTCCTCCGCCTTGCGCTGGTCCTCGCTCAGCGTGGCCAGCCACTCCTCCTGGGTCATGCCCTCGGGGGCGTGGTTGTCGTCGGCGGCCAGACCCATCACCTGGCTGTCCTCACCGGCGGCGGGGGGCGCGGTCACCGTGGGCAGATCCGTCGCCGCGGCGGGGTCCTTCGTCTCGGCGGCGTCGCCGCCCGATTTGCCGCAGGCCGTGCAGAGCATGGCCAATATCATCATCAGCGCCAATGCGGCGCACCAGGTCTTTTTCATGATCCGTCTCCTTTTGTGCGTGGTTTGTCTCAGCTTCCGTTTCCTGGGAAATAACTAATGTATTATAGCCGACGCGGTAAAGCGTGTCAAGTCCCCGCCCCGCCGCTTGTCCTGCAACGGGTTTTCTGGTATAATGCCCAATGTCCTGCAAAGTATAAACGGGCTGGTCCGGTTTTTCTCCCAATATGAAAGGCACGTCATGAAAAAAACGCCGAAACGCTCCACCATACTGCTTGCCGCCGCGCTGCTGCCCATGGGACTGATGACGGCGGTGTTCGCCCTGTGCGGTCTGACCCCCTTCGGCAGCCGGAGCCTGGGGGTGCTGGACATGTCCAGCCAGTATCTGTCCTTCCTGGGCTCTCTGCGGGACCTGGTGTCCGGCCGGGCCAGCGCGCTGTATCTGCCCAGCATGGCTCTGGGCGGGAGCATGGCGGGCGTCATGGCCTATTACCTCGTCAGCCCCCTGAATCTGATCGTCTGCCTGTTCCCGAAGCAGAGCCTTCTGACGGCGGTGAGCGTACTGTACATCCTGCGGGTGGGACTGTGCGGCCTGACCATGGCCATTTACGCCGGAGCGCGCCACGGCTGGAGCAGACGGGTGCTGCTGCCGTCCTTGGCCTACGGCTTCATGGGCTATATGCTGGCCTACGGCATCAACTACCAGTGGCAGGACTGCGTGATACTGCTGCCCCTGGTCGCCCTGGGCATCGCCCGGCTGGCGGAGGGCCGGGGCTGGCGGCTGTACGCCTTCACTTTGGCGGCGGCCCTGGCGCTGAACTTTTATACCGGCTATATCCTGTGCCTGTTCTCGGCGCTGTTTTTCCTGTACGAGCTTCTCACCGGACCGGGCGTCCGCTCCTGGCGGACCGTCGGCGTCTTTGCCCTGGCAAGTCTCGCGGCGGGCGCTATGGCGGCGGCGGTGCTGGTCCCCGCCTTCTTCTCCCTGATGGGCGGCAAGGCCGGATTTTCCCTTTCCGACCTGTCCCTGGCGGTCAAATTCCCCTTCACCGCCCTGTTTTCCAAGCTGCTGGCGGGCTCCTTCAACTACGACGAGCTGACCCCCGAGGGCTTGCCCAACATCTTCTGCGGCGCCGTGACGCTGGCGATGGCCGTGCTCTACTTCGCCAACGACCGCGTCCCCCGTCGGCGGCGGCTCGGCACCGGGCTGCTGCTGGGCGCGCTGGTCCTGTCCTTCTGGGTGTCCGCCCTGGACCTGGTCTGGCACGGCATGAACGTCCCGGCCTGGTACAATTACCGCTACAGCTTCCTCTTCAGCTTCCTTCTCATCGCAGCCGGGGACCGGGAGGCCGCTCTGTTCCGGGAGGGGACCCGGCCATGGCACCTGGCGCTGCCGGTGGCCGCTGCGGGACTGATCGCGGTCCTGGCCCTCACCGGCCCCGCCAAAGAGCTGGTCACGCCCTTCGCCGGGATATGGTCCGTGGGCCTCACCGCCGCACTGTGCGGGGGGCTTTATATCCTGCTGCGGCCCGGCTCGGGCACGCGTCTGGCCGCGGGGCTGGGCGCGGCGGCGCTGCTGGTCCACATGGCGGACCTGGGCCTCAACGCCAGGCTGTCCCTGACCGCCCTGACCGCCGCCTCCTCGGATCCGGCCAAATGGGCCGCCTATGTGACGGAAAAATCCGCCGCGCTGGACCTTATCGATACGGGGGACGCCCTGACGCGGGTGGAGAGCCCGGATATCTTCGACCAGAACCGGTGCGAGCCCATGCTGTTCGGCTACGACGGCCTGTCCCACTACAGCTCCAACATCCCCCAAAAGAATCTGGCGCTTCTCCAGCGGCTGGGCGTGCCCTGCTACAAGGGGCTGTTCGCCCTGTACGGCCCCGACGTGACCGCCGGAGCGGACAGTCTGCTGGCCGTCCGGTATCTGGCCGCCTCCCGGTTGAACAAGCCCTATCAGGCGACGGCCACCGACCGAGCCTATACGGTTTGGGAAAACCCTTACGTCCTGCCCGTGGGCTGGACGGCGGACGGCGCCATTGCGGAGAGCGTCGCGGCGTCGGACCCCTTCGACTATATCCAGGGCCTGTATGACGCCGCCGCGCCGGAGGTGGACGCCGCCATCTACGCCCCCGCCGGGGCGGAGCTGACCACGGAGGGGATGACCGACGCCGGAGACGGGCGCTACGCCCTGGACGGCGGTCTGTCCGGCGCCCTCGTCTATACCGTCACGCCCACGGCGGACGGGCCCCTGTACGGCTTCATCGACATCCGGGACTATCCCGGCGTGCTGGTCTATGTGGACGACCAGTATCTGGCCTATTACGCCACCGGCCAGACCAACGGCACGCTGTACCTGGGCGACTTTGCCGAGGGAGACACCGTGACCGTCCGGGTCCAGGCCGCCGGGGACCTGACCGTGGCCGGAGCCGCCTTCGCCACGGAGAACGCCGCCGCCCTGGCTGATTACCAGGCCGCCATGGCAGACGGGGCCTGCGTGCCGCGCAAGCTCTCCCCCTCCCACTTCACCGCCTCCTTCACCGCCGGGGAGGACGATCCGCTGCTGGTGCTGACGATCCCCTGGGACAGCGGCTGGCGCGTCGCTCTGGACGGAAAGACCGTCCAGCCGCTGGAGGTCCAAGACTGCCTCATGGCCATCCCCGTCACCGCCGGAGAGCATACCCTGGATATGCGCTATGCCCCGCCGGGGCTGCTCCCCGGAGCGTGCGTCTCCGCCGGAGCGCTGGCGGTATGCCTGTTTCTGGCGCTGAGAAAAAGACGCTGAATCTACAAAAAAGTTCCCGCTGCTATATCGGCAGCGGGAATTTTGTCTATGTATCTTGCGCGCCTCAAGCGGGGGCGGCGTCTTTCCTGTGGGTGAAGGTCTGGAACAGGAAGATGCCTGCCACCACGGCCAGGCCCACCAGGTCGCTGACGGTGCCCGGATAGATCAGGAACAGGCCCGCCGCCAGGGCGACGATCCGCAGTACCCAGGGCACATCGCCCTTCAGATAGCCCTGTAAGCCCACTCCCAGCGCCAGAATGCCCAGAATGGAGGTAATGACCACCTGCACCACCTCAAGAGCCGTGGTATCAACAAGCAGCATGGTAGGATTTAACGCGAAAATATAGGGTATCACGAAGGCGGCGATGGCCAGCTTGGTGGCGTTGAAGGCCGTCTTCATGGGCGGGGCCTTGGCGATGGCGGAGCCCGCGTAGGCCGCCAGGGCCACGGGGGGCGTGATGTCGGCCACGATGCCGAAGTAGAACACGAAGAAGTAGGCCGCCACAGGGGCAATACCGATGGACTTGTCGATCAGGATGGGAGCGCAGGTGGAAGCCATGATGCAGAAGGTAGCGGTGGTGGGCACGCCCATGCCCAGCACGATGCAGCAGAGCATGGTCAACACCAGCGCGATCAGTTTGTGCCCGCCGGAAAGCTGCACGACAGCATTGATAAGCTTGGAGCCAAGACCCGTGGAGGTGACACAGCCAGCCACCAGCCCTGCCATAGCGCATGCGACCGCCACTGTGATGGTGCTCTTGGCGCCGGCTTCCAGAGCGTCGACGAATTTTGGGAACGTCAGGTTGTCGGACCGGTCCTCGGCCTTCGTGACCATATTGATAAGGTTATTGAGGATGCCCACGGCAATGGTCACAACAATGGCGATGGCCGCGGAGGCCTGCATGGAGTTCTTGCCGGTGGAAACCAGATACACCAGAATGACCAGGGGCAGCAGCAGATAGATCTTCGGCAGCAGCTTCAGGAACCTGGGCAGTTCCTCCCGTGGGATGCCCTTCAGCCCCAGCTTTTTCGCCTCCAGGTGGACCACGATATAGATGCCGGTAAAATACAGCACCGCGGGCAGGATGGCCTTCAGCGCGACCTGACCATATGGCACGCCCATGTATTCCGCCATCAGGAACGCCGCCGCGCCCATGATGGGGGGCATGATCTGGCCGCCGGTGGAGGCGGCCGCCTCCACGGCTCCGGCAAACTCGCCTTTATAGCCGGTGCGCTTCATCATGGGGATAGTGACAGAGCCGGTGGTGACCGTGTTGCCCACGGAGGAGCCGGACACCATGCCGCACAGGGCGGAGGAGATGACCGCCACCTTGGCAGGTCCCCCGGAGGAGGAGCCCGCCACGCAGTTGGCCAGATTGATGAAGAAATTGGAAATACCCGTCCGCTCCAGGAATGCGCCGAAGATGATAAACACAACGATGTATTTGGAGCAGACGCTGATGGGGGTGTTCATCAGCCCGTCCGTGGCGTAGAACAGGTTATAGATGACCTTACCGAACCGGACGGTCGAAAAGGTGTACACAAACAGGACGCCTACCACGCACAGGATGGGGATGCCCACACACCGGCGGCACAGCTCTATCAGTACCAAGATAGACATGATGGCCATGATCACCATCTTGGGGTCCCGAGTGACTTTGCTGGCCATGGAGATGATGTCTCTGGCGTGCGCCGCGTAATAGACGCAGGGGACTACTCCCACAAATATGAGGACAATATCATACCAGGGCAGGGAGTTGACCTTCACATGACCTTTTCTGGCGGGATAGTTCAGATAGCCGATCACGATAATAACGGCCAGGAAAATCATCATCTTCTGCTGGCTCATCAGACCCCTGAACACATCCAGGTGCACCTTTGCCAGCGCCTTGTCGGGTAAGGTGACCCAGATGAAATAGAACGAGACGATGGCCTCAAATATGCGCAGAACGCGCTTGGGCGCGCCTTCCCAGACCCGGACATTGGATTCCCGGTCGTATTTTTTCATGACCTCCTCCACGTCGGCGGCAGTGCCGGTGGAGGTGTCGGTCTCAGGGACAGGCTCCATTATTTTCTTATCCTTCCACGCCATAGGGACTCTCCTTTCTCTCAGGAAACGGGATACATGCCTACGCACCGCAGCCGGTGCACAGGCATCTGTCCCGCACAAGCTATAATTCCAGGGTGCCGCGGCGGGCAGACCCGCCGCGGCATCTCTCATTGCAATATCGGTTATTTTACTTCGCGGGGACCTCGATGCCCTTATCCGCAAAGTAGGCGACAGCGCCGGGATGATAGGGCACGGAGGTGACGGAGGAGGCGAACTCCAGGCTCAGCTCTTTGGCCTTGTCGTGAGCCAGATTGTCCAGGTTCTCGAACACACCGTACAGGAAATTGTACACATCCGCGTCGGACACGTCATCGTTGGCAATGACTACAGCGCCGATGGCCACGGTGGTGGCGTCCTCCTCCAGACCGTAAGCGTCCTTGGAGATGACGTTCTTGCTGTAATAGGGGGAGCTCTCGGTCAGCTTGTCGATGTGCTCATCGTCCAGGCTCACCAGATAGACATCGTTGGTGGCAGCCAGGGCGGTGACAGCATTGGTGGGCGCGCCGGCCACGATGAACGCGGCGTCGATGGAGCCGTCCTGCAGCGCCTCGGTGGACTCATCAAAGGACTTGAACTCGGCCTTGATGTCATCCTCCGTCAGGTCATAGGCGCCCAGCACGTCCAGAGCGTTGAAGTACACGCCGGAACCGGCCGCGCCGATGGAAACGCTCTTACCCTCCAGGTCGGCGACTGTCTTGATCTCGGGATCAAGGGTCACGATCTGGACCTGCTCCATGTACATGGCGGCCACGGTGGAGAAATCGGCATAGGCCTCTTCGAACAGGCGCTCGCCGTTGTAGCCATAGGACATTACGTCAGACTGGACGAAAGCGATGTTGGCGTCGCCCATCTCCAGCGCCTCGATGTTGGCCTTGGAACCATCGGAGGTGATGGGGGTGACAGTGGTGCTGGTGACCTCGCCGATCTTGGAAGCCATGACGCCGCCAAAGGCGTAGTAGGTACCGGCGGAGCCGCCGGTGGTGAAGGTCAGCTCTGTGCCGCCGTCCTTGGGCGCAAGACCAGCGTCTTCATCGGCGGGAGCCTCAGCGTCAGCGGCGTCATCGGCGGGAGCCTCGGCGTCATCGGCGGGGGCCTCGGCGTCATCGGCGGGGGCCTCAGCGTCGTCGGCAGGAGCCTCGGCGTCGGCAGCGTCGTCGGCGGGGGCCTCGGCGTCGGCCGCATCGTCCGCCGGAGCCTCGGTGGCCTCGGGAGCGTCGGTGGCCTCGGGGGCCTCGTCCTTCTTCGCGCCGCCGCAGGCGGTCAGGCTCAGGACCATCAGAACAGCCAGCAAAAGTGCAAGAAGCTTTTTCATGTGTTTATCCTCCTATATGTTGTGTAACGGTTGATTGCAGTTTTTACTTGTCGAATCTGCAATGTAGGCTCATTATATCCGTGTTTTTTCGAGAATTCAAGGGAAAAATGAATTTTATTTCTTTAAAACTTTCAACATCATGATTATTGCCGACATATCCGTTGTCGTCCCCGCTCATTTTCGTCATTCTGCACAAGAGAATAGGGGCCCGCCGCAAAAGTTGTTTTTTGCAACAGGCCCGTTATCGTCGCGGTTTGAATATATCAGGCCTTGGCCTTGTTCTTGCTCTGCTTGGTGAAGGTTCCGATGCCCTCGACGATGAGGAACACGGCCAGGATCACCATGGCCACGGCGATGATCAGCTGGAACCAGTTGCCCCACAGGGGAGCCGCGGCGGTGGAGACGCCGCTCATGCACAGCGTGATCAGGGACTTGATCTTCAGGACCAGGAAGGTCAGCGTGGCGACCATCATGAAGGCCATGGGGATGAAGAACATCTTGTTGTTCTTCCCCACGTTGCCCAGCCACGCGGCCACGGCCATGAGGGCCAGACCGGCCAGAAGCTGGTTGGCGGCGCCGAACAGGCCCCAGATGGCGCTCAGGCTCATGCCGCCCAGCAGGCAGCCCACCACCACCATGAAGGTGGTGCCAACCAGGGGGTGCGCCAGGAACTTGCGGATGCCGGTGGCGTCCTTCCAGGTGGCCTCGCCCTCCTTCAGGAACAGCTCGGAGAACATGAACCGGCTCAGACGGGTGCCGGTGTCCAGGCTCGTCAGGGCGAACACGGACACGGCCAGGGTCAGCAGGGTGTTGATGACCCGGTAGACCGTGGTGCCGTCCGCGGCGAACATGGTGGCGATGCCGCTGGCGAAGTAGACGGCCGGGGAGACCGACTTGCCCGCGGCGGCAGCGGCGGCGACCTCGTCCTTGTACTGGGTGAACAGCATGCCCACGGCGATCAGGGACACGACGCCCAGGGCGGACTCGATGAGCATGGAGCCGTAGCCGATGGGCTTGGCGTCCTTCTCATTGGAAAGCTGCTTGGAGGAGGTGCCGGTGGAGATCAGGGCGTGGAAGCCGGAGCAGGCGCCGCAGGCCACGGTGATGAACAGGGCCGGGAACAGGCCGATGCCGCCCACCTTGGTGCCCCAGCCGGTGAAGGCGGGCAGCTCGAAGGTGGCGGTCCCCGCGAAGGCGGAGAAGAAGATGCCCACCACGGCCACGGCCATCATGGCGTACAGCAGGAAGCTGGAAAGATAGTCCCGGGGCTGCAGCATGATCCACACGGGGATCAGGGACGCCACGGCGATGTAAATGCCGATCAGCACGACCCAGGTCTTGAAGCTCAGGGCGATGCCCACGTTCAGGCCGATGGCGATGGCCGCCACGATGCCTACCAGGCCGATGACGGTGGCCACGCCGGTGCTCATACCGGCCCGGTTGGTCAGCAGTCCGTAGATGATGGCCAGGACGATGAACAGCACGCTCACCATGGCGGTGGTCTGCTTGCCGGTGACGGCCTCGCCGGTGGTGATCAGGCTGGGCATATTGCCCGCCTCATCCGCCACGCTGGCGAAGGTGTTGCCCACCACGTTCACGAAGTTGGCGATGACCATGATGAGCACCAGCAGGGCGAAGAGGATGAACAGCTTCTTGGCCCGGTCGCCCATGGACGCCTTGATGATCTCGCCCACGGATTTGCCCTCGTTGCGGATGGATGCGAACAGGGAGCCGAAGTCCTGCAGGCCGCCGAAGAAGATGCCGCCGACGACGCACCACAGAAATACGGGCAGCCAGCCGAACAGGGACGCCTGGATGGGGCCGTTGATGGGACCGGCGCCCGCGATGGAGGAGAAGTGGTGGCCCATGAGCACGGCGGGCTTGGCGGCGACGTAGTCCACGCCGTCCTCCATCTCGATGGCAGGGGTCTTTCTGCCGGGGTCGATGCCCCACTGCTTCGCCAGCCAGGAACCGTAGGTCACATAGCCGACGACCAGCAGGACGATCGCCGCGACGATGATCAGGATCGCAGTCATTTTGTTTCCTCTTTTCTCACTTTTGATTTGGTATATTGCGAAGAAGCTTCCTCAGGCTCCGGCCCATCCGGTTCCAGGCCAGCCGCCCGGAGGAGACCTCCAGGGCAATCGCGCGGTAGCTGCTCCAGCCCTGCAGGCCGAAGCGGTAGCTTTTGGAGCGTTTTAGTTTTTTAACGGCGGCCTCCGCCCCCGGCGTCATCCCCTCCGCCAGCACGACCAGGGTCACGTCGGTGTTTTTATGGGCGCTGTGGGGCCGGACGCGCTCCATGCCCCGGCTCCAGGCCGCCTCGTCCAGCAGCCTGAGCCTTGCCTCGTCCAGCTCCTCCTCCACGGCGAAGAACACATATTCATGGCTGTCCGACTCGGAGATCCGGGCGCTCTTGACGAGAAAATACTGCTCGTCGTGGGAGTGGAACCGGGCCTCCGCCGCGAAGGGCGGCTCCACGCCCTCCCGGACCACGTCATAATACTGTGTGTAGGAGCGCAGCAGGCGCTGCAGGGCTTCGTCAGCGGTCATGAATTTCACCAGTTAAAACAAAAAAGATTTAAAGCGGCGTAGAATCATTCTACCGCCGCTTTTTTTCGTTTGCAAGGCTTTTCCGGGGAAATACCCAAAAATATTAAAATTTTGTTAAATTTGCACGGGTCGTCCGAACTCCGCCTGGGGCGCGACTGTTCGCAATTGCTCCATCAGCGCTCGCGCGGCTCTGGTATCGGGCAGCTGGATCTGGGCCAGCTCCCGCTCATCCTTCCCGCAGACCACCAGATGCTCCATGTTCAGCTCCCCTTTGCCGCAGCACAGCCGGGCCGGTACCGACACCACCCGGCGGAACAGCCGACCGATGTCCTCGTAGGGGACGTAATAGACGCGAAGGCCCTTTTTAAAGTAGAGCTGCCTGTCCCCCAGCCGGACGAGGCCGATCTCCCGGGCGGACTTATATTCGTCGGCCAGACCGTCGCTGTCGGCGGCCGGGGATGTGAGCGGAGTAAACTTCATGGGACGCTCCTCTTACTTTTTCTTTCTGGGCCGGATACCGGCGACGAACAGCGTTAGCACAGGGAAGATCTCCAGCCGCCCCAGCAGCATGCACAGGCTCAAGATCAGCTTGCTGGGGGCGCTCCAGATGGAGAAGTTCCCGGTGGGCCCCACAAGTCCCAGGCCGGGTCCGATGTTGGAAAGGCAGCTGATGACGCTGGTGAGCGTGGTCTCCAGGTCGTAGTCCTCCAGGCTCAGCAGCAGGAAGGACCCCAGGGCGAACAGGGCGTAGAGCATGTAATACACCATGGTATTGCGCACGGCGCCCTTTTCCAGCTTCTCCCCGTCCAGGGTGACGCGCACCACGGACCGGGGATTGATGAGCTGGCGTATCTCGCCCCAGATGGTCTTGCCCAGGATCACGAGCCTTGCCACCTTGGTGCCGCCGCCGGTACTTCCGGCGCAGGCGCCCATGAGCATCAGCAGCACCAGCAGCGCCTTGGAATAGCTGGGCCACAGGTTGAAGTCCGCCGTGGCGAAGCCCGTGGTGGTGATGATGGAGGACACCTGGAAGAAGGAGTAGCGCAGGGCCTGGAGGATGCCGTGATACTGGTGGACGATGTTCAGCGCGATGGTCACGGTGGCCACGGCCACCACCAGCAGATATCCCCACAGCTCCTGGCTTTTCAGTCCCTTCAGGGACCGCTTCACCAGCACGATATAATAGAGGTTGAAGTTGACGCCGAAGGCCACCATGAACACGCCCACCACCACGTCCACATAGGCGCTGTTGTAGGCGCCGATGCTGGCGTTGCGCACGCCGAAGCCGCCGGTACCGGCGGTGCCGAAGGAGGTGGTCAGCGCGTCGAACAGGCTCATGCCCCCAAACAGCAGCAGCACGACCTCCACCAGCGTCATGGCAATATAAATATAGTACAGCGTCCGGGCGGTGCCCCGCATCTTGGGCGTGAGCTTGCCCTTGACCGGGCCGGGCACCTCGGCCCGCAGAAGGTGCATGGAGTGCTCGTCGTCGGTGGGCAGGACGGCCATCATGAACACCAGCACGCCCATGCCGCCCACGAAGTGGGAAAAGCTCCGCCAGAACAGCACGCCCTTGGGCACGCTCTCCACCTCGGGCAGCACCGACGCGCCGGTGGTGGTGAAGCCGGAGATGATCTCGAACAGGGCGCTTATGTAGTTGGGGATAGCGCCGGAAAAGACGAAGGGCAGCGCCCCGAACAGGGAGATGAACACCCAGCTCAGCGTCACGGACACGAACCCCTCTCTGGGCCGCAGGCTCCCCTGGTGCTTCCGGCCCAGGGCCAGCAGCCCGCCGCCCGCCGCCAGGGTCAGAGCGATGGTCCACACAAAGGGCCAGGGGCTCTCTCCGTACAGCAGCGCCACCGCCAGCGGCGCCAACAGCAGTCCCGCCTCGATGGTCAGCACGCGGCCAAGGATGCTGATAATGATCCGATAGTTCACCGCGTCTTACCCTCTCAATATATCTTCCAGACGGCTCATGCCTCGCTTGGTGGTGACGGCCAGCACACTGTCGCCCGCCCAGATCTCGTCGTCGCCGCCGGGGATGACGCACTTGCCGTCCCGGATGATGGCGGCCACCAGCACGTCCTGGCGGGTGGGCAGCTCCCGCAGGGGCACGTTCACGCAGGGACTGTTCACCCCCGCCCGGAACTCCAGCACCTCCAGCTTTCCGTCCAGGATGCGCCGGAGCATCTCCACGCCGCTGCTTCCGCTGGCGTTTTCCATGCTGCGCACATACTGGAGCACCTGCTGGGCGGTGATGTACCGGGGCTGGACAGGCTCCTCCAGGCCCAGATTCTCCGCCACGGGCAGCAGACTGTCCTCGTTGACCTTGGCCACGGCCTTGTCCACGCCCGCGCTGCGGGCATAGGCGCCGAGGATGATGTTGATCTCGTCGGAGCCGGTGATGGCCACCAGCGCGTCCGTCTCCCGCAGGCCCTCCTCCTCCAGGATATTGGGCCGGGAGCCATCGGCGCAGATGACCTCCGCCTTGGGCAGCAGGTCCTTGATCTGCTCGCACTTGTCCGGGTCCTTCTCCACGATCTTCACCCGGATGCCCATGCCCAGCAGCTGTCGGCTCAGATACATGCCCACCATGCCGCCGCCTACGACCATCACGTCCCTGGCGCCCTTTTTGAAGATGGCCATGGCCCGGAAGAAGGCGTGGATATGCTTGGGCGCGCCCACCACGTTCACGCTGTCCCCGGCCTGCAGGACAAAGTCGCCGCCGGGGATATGGACCTGGCCGCCCCGGCGGACGGCGCAGATCAGGGTGCCCCGGTCAAAGCGGCTGTGGAAGTTTTTCAGCGTCAGCCCGCACAGGGGATTGTCCTCCCCCAGCCGGAACTCCACCAGCTCCGCCTGGCCCTTGGCGAAGGGCTCCACCTTGGCCGCCGACGGAAAGCGCAGCACCCGGCTGATCTCCCCCGCCGCGTCATATTCCGGATTGATGGTCATGGACAGGCCCAGCTCCTCCCGCAGGAGCATGACCTCCTCATAGTGGTCCTGCCGACGCACCCGCGCGATGGTGTGCTTCACGCCCAGCTTCCGTCCCACCATGCAGCACAGGATGTTGGACTCGTCCGAATCGGTGGCCGCGATGAGCAGATCCGCCGACGCCACGCCCGCCATCCGCAGCGCCTCGATATCCACGGCGCTGGAGATAGTGATGGCGTCCAGGGTGGTGTTCACCAGCGTGACCCGGTCGGGATTGCGGTCGATGACCGTCACGTCGTGCCCCTCCCGTGTCAGATACTGGGTCAGCGTGAAGCCGATCTTGCCCGCGCCCACAACGATGATATTCATAGGCCCTCCCAAAAATGGATAGATCCATACAAATTTCAAAATATCTTATACATATTATCACCGCGCCCGTTTTCCGTCAAGGGCGCTTGTGACAGGTCTGAAAACGTGCCTGTCCCGCGTTCGACAGAAATCTGTAGGTGTTACAATGATGAGTGACAGGAAGGGAAGAAAAAGATAGCGAATAGGGATAGCCTGTGTTAAGGTTGAGTTGACGAGACCAAACCGAAAGGCAGGCGGCACCCTATTCGCCATGAATAAGATAACACAAACCATGCGTTACAGGCAAGCCCTTATCCAGTACGCGGAGAAATACGGCGTCACAAAGGCAGCGATCCGTTACCGCACCAACCGCCTGCACTCCTCTGGAACGGCAAAGCTCACGCTCTTTGAGAAAACGCTTGCCGAATTAGGCATCCGCTATAAGACGATTCGGCCGTATACCCCTCGGCACAATGGCAAGGTTGAGCGCAGCCACCGCAAGGACAACGAGTATTTCTACGCTACCCACAAGTTTTACTCCTTCGAGGATTTCAAAACCCAGCTTGCACGTTGGAACAGAGCTTACAACCACTTCCCCATGCGTCCTCTAAACTGGCAGCCTCCTATCCAGGTGCTTTCTTCTTTCCCTATCTCTGTTACACATCATTGACAAACCAACACTGCGTATATCACGGTGTACTTTTTCTTGCCGCTCATAGGCCGAACATCTCCCGGACGATCCGATCCGCGCCTTTCACAAGCCCGGTGAGAACGAGCATATTAAAGATAAGCTGTCCAATATATTTCCAGGCCATCGTGACGGCAGGTAAATCGGCGTCCACCGCCGGGGCGCTGCTGTTGAGAAACGCCGTATAAATGAGACAGGCCAGGACGATGACGGCCCCCTCCATACACACGCCGACGTAACTTTTGATAAAGGATTTTCCCACGCCGGACGTGCCTTCTCCGGCAAATGCGGACAGGGGCAGCGGGGAGATCGCGGTGTATAGGTACAGCTTGAAAAAGCGCCCGTAGACGGTCAGTATCAAAATGAACGACATAACGGTAATGAACAGGCTCCCCAGGAGGGACACAAGCCAGAGGGGGATGCTCTGCAAAAAGCCCACGTCCTCAATGGCGGACACGATCTCGGTGGGGAGCGTGGTGGCGGTGGAGACGGCCCCTCCAATGCCGGACAGGGCGGTGTTCACCTCACATAAAAAGTAATTACAATGTATTGACATACATCCTGTTCGCGGATATACTATGACAAAAGGAGTGGTTTACCATGGATCAGAGCTTCAATGTCGTAACGGCCCCAAAGACGGCCACGTTCCAAATGCGGATAAACCCGGACGTAAAGAAAAAAGTTGAGGACATCTACGCCCAGCAGGGTTTGTCTCTGACAGATGCCGTCAACATTTTCCTCCAGCAGTCCATCAATGCCAACGGCCTGCCGTTCCTGGCCTCGTCGGAGAACGCGGAGTACATGAAGGCAAAGGCATGGAAACAGTTTTCTGCGGAAGTGCAAAAGGGCTTTGATTCCGCTGGGCGGGACGGGTGGCTGACAATGGACGAGGTCGAGGCCATGCTGGGGCTTGGTGATGAATAAGCTACGGTTATCGCCGGAAGCGGCGGCAGATTTGAAAAATATCAAAACCTATATTGCCAAAAATTTACAAAACCCCATTGCGGCACGAAATGTCATTAAGCGCATTACAGATGGTATCCGGGTGCTGGAGCAGTACGCACAAGCCGGTTTTGCCATCAGCGCCCGGACAGGTATCGACACCGACCTGCGTATCCTTGTCTGCGGCGTTTATCGGGCCGTTTGCAGGGTCGAGGGAAACGTCGTATCCGTTGCCAGAGTGATCAATGGCCGCCAGGACTACATCACGGAGTTGTTTGGACAAGATATAGTCTCTGATCGCGTGGATCTGACAAGCAAAGAAAGTAAGAAATGGTGTGAACTCTGACGATGGAATTGCGTGTCAACAGCAAAATGTATAGTGTTGTAAAACTTCTTGGCAAGGGGAAAGGCGGATATTCTTATTTGGCAGCAGACGGCCAGGGGCAATACGTCCTCACGCAGATCCATCACGAGCCTTGCGACTACTATACCTTCGGCAACAAGATCGAGGCGGAACTTCGGGACTATGAGCGCCTCGCCGCTATTGGTATCCCGATGCCCAAGCTGCTGGACGTGGATGTGGAACAAGAGCGCATTTTGAAAGAATACATCGAGGGTGACACCATCTACGATCTGGTCCTGCGGGACGAAATGCGGGAAGTATATTTAGAGCAGTTGCGGGCTATGTGCCATCTGCTCTACCCAGCCCATATCAACATCGACTATTTTCCCACAAACTTTGTGGTGCAGAACGGGACGCTCTATTATATCGACTTTGAGTGCAACGAATATATGGAACAGTGGGATTTTGAGCATTGGGGGAGCAAGTACTGGTCCAGGACGCCAGAATTTATGCAGTACGTGAATGACCATCAGTGAGATAACTTCCCATTTGTCGGGGAGAAGAAATGCGTCTCACCGGGGGATTGGCCGTAAGACAGTACAGTATCGGATTTTGGAATGGCGTGGCGTTTTGTCACGCCATTTCCTC
>CANRDC010000008.1 GCA_947629245.1 uncultured Oscillospiraceae bacterium
TGCCGCGCGGCCAAGATCTACGACGCACCGGAGGAGGACCTGGAGGCCCCCGGCGACGAGCCCATCCCTGAGACGGGACGGGACGTGGTCTTTGACTCCGTCACCTTCTCTTACGGCGACAAGCAGGCGCTGAAGGATGTTTCCTTCAAAGTGCCGGAGGGCCAGACCGTGGCCATCGTGGGTCTGTGCGGTAGCGGCAAGACCACGTCCCTGAACCTTTTGGAGCGTTTCTACCGCCCGGACGGCGGTCAGATCACCCTGGGAGGCGTGGACATCGGCAGGATGCCCCTGGACGCCTACCGGCGGTGCTTCTCCTACGTCCAGCAGCGGCCCGAGATCTTCAGCGGCACCGTGCGCGAGGCTCTGACCTATGGCGTGGGCCGGGAGGTCACTGACGAGGAGCTCATGGAGGCCGCCCGCGTCACGGGCATAGCCGACTACATCGAGAAACAGCCCCAGGGGCTGGATACGCAGATCGCGCCCTCCGGCGGTTCCCTGTCCGGCGGACAGGTCCAGCGGCTGGTGCTGGCCCGGGAGTTTTTGCGTGGCGCGGACGTACTCTTGCTGGACGAGCCCACCTCGGCCCTGGACGCCCAGACGGCCAGGGGAGTCCAGGACGCCGTGCTCACGACCTTCTCCGGCAAGACCATCATCATGGTCACTCACGATCTGAACCTCACCCGCAGTGTGGATAAGATCGTGGTCCTGGAGGACGGGGAGCTGGTGGGCCAGGGGACATACGACAGCCTTATGGCCGCCTGCCCGCTGTTCGGCGAGATGGTGGCCGCCCAGGCCAGAGAGAGGGAGGCGGAGCAATGAAGGCGATAAAACGCTACGTCAATATCTTCCGGGGCGTGAGACTGCCCTGGATATCCATGCTTGTACTCCTGATCGTGTCGGTGATCGAGGTGACTCTGGGGCTTGCCAGCGTGGAGCTGACGGCGTCCATCATCGACGCCAGCCAGAGTGCCATAGACGGGCAGAGGCTGGCCCGCTACGCGGTGAACCTGGCCCTCACCGTGGCCGCCACCGTGTTCGAGACGTATTATGGCGGCCTTGTGGATCAGAAGATTGGCGCTGGCGTGCGCGTGAAGATTTGGGACAAGCTGATGCGCCTGCCCCTGTGCTACTACGACACCGAGAGCGCCAACGACTTGGTGAGCCGTGTCACGTCGGACCCCGGCTCCGCCAGCACGTACATCACCGTGGGCATCAGTTGCATCACCACGGTCTACGCCACAGTGACGGCGTTCACCCAGCTTTTCAAGTTCCACACCGGCCTGGCCACATGGTCGCTGCTGATCATCCCCGCCACCATCGGCATTGGCGCGATATACTCCATACTCTCCTACCACTCCTCCCTGCTGGGGACCAGGGCCTCCGCCAAGACCGTGGGCTACATGACCGAGCACGTACACAATCTGCGGCTCATCAGGGCCCTGGGCACCGAGGAGTACGAGAAGAACAAGTCCAGGGCCATCTTCAAACGCCAATACTGGACCGACCTTTACTCCCAGAGCACCGTCGGTTACATCGCCATCAGCATCCAGGTCCTTGGGTGCATGTCCCTGGCCATATCCTTTGTGGCAGGCGGCAAGATGGTGGCCGACGGGACCTTGAGCGTGGGGACGCTTATTATCTTCTACGGCTTTTCGTCCATGGTGTCGATACACCTGTCAAACCTCTTCATGGCCTTCGGCTCCATTATCGGCGCCAACGGCACCCTGAAGAAGGTATCCCAGCTGCTGGAGCAGGCGGACGAGACCGGCGGCGGCCAGGCCGTTGACGGCGAGGAGGACATCGTTCTGGAGAACGTCTCTTTCGCCTATAAGGACGTGCCGGTGCTGTCCGATATATCCTGCCGCCTGCCCCGGGGCAAGGTCACGGCCATCGTGGGCACCAACGGCGCGGGTAAATCCACTGTGCTGAAGCTGCTGGAGCGGATGTACAAGCCGGACGGCGGCCGCGTACTCTTTGGGGATCGGGATGTGGAGGACTACAGCCTGGACTCCTGGCGGCGGGCGCTGGCCATCGTGGCCCAGGACACGCCCCTCATGTCCGGTACGGTGCGGGAGAACCTGACCTACGGCTTAGACCGGGAGATCGGCGAGGAGGAGCTTGAAAAGGCGGCAAGGCTGGCCAATGCCTACGACTTCGTTATGGAGACTCCCGGCGGCTTCGACGCGGAGGTGGGCCCCGGCGGGAGCAATTTCTCCGGCGGTCAGAGGCAGTGCCTGGCCATCGCCCGCGCGGTGCTCCGTTCCCCCCGGTATCTCCTTTTGGACGAGGCCACCAGCAACCTGGACGCCAAGTGCGAGGATCAGGTATCCACCGCTCTCGACCACCTGATGGAGGGCCGTACCACCGTGATGATCGCCCACAGCTTCCGGGCCACACTGGCCGCGGATCAGGTCATCGTCATGGACAACGGCCATATCGTGGGCATGGGCACGCCGGAGGAGCTGCTCCGGACCAACGCCTATTATCAGACCTTCGCCCGTCGCGGCGAAAAGGAGGCAGTATGATGAAAACAAAAGTGACAAAGCTCTATGACGTGGATCTCATCCCCACGCCGGAGGGCATCCCGGACTGGCATGTGGACGAAGCCAGTGTGGGCGCTCTGCTGGAGACCCTGGCCGCCCAACGCTCCACGGAGGCTGAGGTCCGGGAGGTTCAGATGGGGGACACGGTATTTTGTGCCGCCGGTGGGAAATACGCCGGCCGGACCGTCCTCATCTATCCTGGCCGGAACATGCCCGGAGCGGAGGCGGCGGAGAAAGCCGTTCTCGGTTCCGCTCCCGGCGGCACGGTCAAGACGGAGCTCGGTGGCGCGCCCGCCCTCCTTACGGTGAAAAAGATCGTCCGCCGCACCCCGGCCAAGATCGACGACGCGCTTATCCGGGACGAAAACATCGACGGCGTGGACACCGTGGAGAGATACCGGGTGTACATCAAAGATAAGACCGAGGAGCAGAACCGCTCCTTCTCCGCCAAGCACCTGTCCGCGGCCCTCCGGGAGGAGTTGATCGCCAGAAGCGAATATGAGGTGGACGAGGCGGAGCAGGAGGCCTGGACGGACAACGCCGCCCAAGAGATGCTGAAAATGTACGAGGCGGAGGGCATCGACCCCCACGTCCCCGAGGAGGGGACGGACTTCCTGACGGACGAGGAGGTAATGGAAAACTTCAAAAATCAGCTTCGCCCGCAATTCCTTGCCCTGGCCGTGAGCCGTGCCTTCTGTGAGGAGCGCGGCGTCGTCTTCGGGGAGGAGGAGCGGAAGCTCTACGCCGATAACGGCTATACCGGCGAGCGGGCAGAGGAGAGCTTTATGGACTCCAAAATGTGGGAGATCCTCTACAACATAGCCCTTAAGAGATTGGAGGAAGCGAAATGATCCAAGAGGCAACAGCCAAGACCTTTGACAGTCTCATCGACACAGAATACGCCGTGGTGGACTGCTACGGCGACTACTGCGGGGCATGCGTTATGCTGGAGCCCGTCTATAAGGAGGTCGCCGCGGACCTGGCCGGTATCCGGTTTATTGAGATAAACATCACCCATGAGTGGGACATCGCCGAGCGGTTCGGCATCGACGCCATGCCCACCCTGCTCTTTTTCCGGGGCGGCAGGGAGGTACACCGCATCGAGGGGAGCATGGACCGGGAGGAGCTTAACCGGCAAATCGCGGTCATGCTCTATGAATAAGGAGGCGCGGCCATGGGAAGGATTCGTGTGAATGAGGACCCGGAGGTAGTGCGCAAGATCCGTGAGGGCCTGAAGCGCACCGGCGGCTACTGCCCCTGCCGCACTGAGCGCAAGCCCGAATATAAGTGCGTCTGCCAGGAGTTCAAGGCCCAGTGCGCCGACCCGGATTTTGAGGGCTACTGCCACTGCAAGCTCTACTACAAGGAAAAGTGAGCTAAAAACTCCCATCTCGGATAAGATATGCTCCCCCTATCAGAGACAGTGAAAAGGAAAAACACTGTCAAGATAGGGGGAGCATTTCTGTCACGCAAACTCCCCGGTTTTTGCGCGAACGGCTTGTTTTAATTGGGATTAGTATTATATGTACTACTCCGCCCCTATCCTCTCCTCCAGCGCCATCATCGCCAGGCAAAATCGCTCCCACGGTGTCAATGCTATCAGTGACGGGTCGCCGTCACGGATGCGCAGGGTGCGGCGGATCTCCTTTGGGATGACCACCCGCCCCAGGTCGTCTATGCGCCTGACAATACCGGTTGCCTTCATTTTGAAGTCCTCCTGTCTCTATTTGTTTCGACAGGAATTAGTATCCGCCGTAATCCCGCCAATATTCATACTGATTTTCTTTAAAAAGCAGACATTTAAAAAAGCCCGCTTTTTATTTGAGATAGTATTATTGGCCAAAATTTAGGGAACCCCCGTCCTCTCTCCGTCCCCGAGAGAAAATATTTACAGAAAATTTCAAAAAAGCACAAAAACAGCATTGTAATTTCCAGCCGCGTGTGCTAAAATGTGTTTATCTGTATATAGTACCCGCCGGTCCCACCGGCCCTGTGCCTTCTCCCAGATTTTCCCTGGGGGGGGGTACAATTTTTTACATACAGGAGGAAAGAAACATGAAAAAACGCCTCTACAAACTGTTGGCCTTCGCGCTAAGCGTCTGCATGGTCGTCGGCCTCATGCCGGCATTGACCCTGACGGCGAGAGCGACAGACTACAGCGGACAGAAAATTACCAACATCACCCGTGACGAGTATGGCAATATTACATCTGTCACAATAACTGCAAAGTTGTCCGGGACGATGGTATATAACGGTTTTCGATTCCATTATTGTCTTGTAGTCATCCCAGATACGCTGACGGTATACACTCATGGAACGCAATTTTACCCTGGGAATACTTCAGAAGGGCAAAATTGGTGGAATGGAGAAGAGATCGTCAAGTCAGATGATGAGCAGAGGACTTCGGGATGGTACACAGTTACTCTTAATAAGCCCTTTAATCCTTTTGAAAACAAGCGGATTTCGATTTTCGTAAGGACCGGCGATCCAGATGTTGTTACTAGCTGGGTAAGCGACGTAGGCGGGCAGTTTAAGCTTATTGATGATAACGGCGGGGGCCTACTACCCGAATACTATCGGGGGCGGAACACCGGAGACATTTATGTCGATCCTACCACTGGCAGCGACGGCAATGACGGCACGTCCAAAAACCCCGTCAAGACTCTTAAAGAGGCCATGATGCGGGCAAAGGCCACTGGCTCTACCATTCAGGTGGTAGGCGGCGGCTCGGTCAAGACGGCTGTTGAGACTGGCAAGGACGTTACGATAAAGGGTACGGACGGTGCCTCATTCACCTTCACGGATACAAAGACAGGTGACAGTTATAACGGCCCAGAAGTGAAGATTGGTAGCGACGGTCAAGTGACCATCGGCGCCGCAGAGGGCAAAACGACATACACTCCTGGCTCCGAGGGAGATGGCGAGCACGTGGCCCATGTGGCCTACGGCGAAGCCGGTGTGAAGAAGCACGATGTAGGCGTTACCGAGGGTAGCGTGGATATTACTATAGAAGGCACAGATGGCGATGCTACGGCGACAGCATCTGTTTCCAGCTCTTCAACAGGCGTCGCGATAGACGGCGTGACCTATACAGGCACCACAAGCTACAACCTTGATGATCCTTTTGGCGAGGCTCCCGATGGCACCAGCGCCACTGTACCCGCCAAGAAGGGCCCGGCGGATGGGTTTAAGCTGGAGGGAACGAGTGAAGGCGGATTCACGGTGAAGCCTGGTGATGAAAACACCGGCAATATCACCATTACCAAGGGCGCAGACGGGGCCGAGACCACGGTACCTGACGGCACCGTGAAGGGCACTGTTGATATTCCGACCAGCGGCGACAAGGTTACCGTTAGTGGAACCGAGTACACCGCCAAGGCGGAGAATACAAAATTGAACCTTGTGTCCACCAGCGGCGAGCCCGGAGAGGATGTTGTCGAGCTCGCTTCCGGAGCGGTAGATGTGCCACAGGGCAAGGATGTCTATGTTAACGGCAAAAAAGTCGAGGCCACCGACGCCGCCGTCACCGTCACTAAGGACGCCGAGAGCGGCAAGGCTGAGGTGAAGATTGAGAGCGGCAAAAAGGCCACCATCGGCGGCGTGGAATACACCGGCGAGGCCACTGTCGTACTTGACGAGGAGGGTAACGCCTCCGTTGCCAAGGGCACTGTGAATCTTCCCTCCAGCGAGGAAGGCGCGGCCAATGGCGAGACCAACGTCGATTTTGGCGATGGTAAGTCCGTCCATGTGAAGAACGAGGCCACGACAGAGGGCAAGGACGTCGAGGTGAAGGTGCCCGTCAGCGGCGAGAACACCAACGGCCAGGCCACCGTGCCCCAGGGCGGAAGCGTGTCCATTAACGACACTGTCTACAACGTCCCCGAGGGCGCAGCCGACGGCAACAACATCTTTGAGTTTGACAAGGACGGGAAGGTGAAGCTCACCGACGGCGCTGTGGAGCTGGATTCCACGAATGCCGGCGGCGCGGCCAGTAGCGTGGGCTTTGGCAACACCACCATCACCGACAAGGGCGATGGCGACGGCGAGGGCAAGGTCAAGGTCGTAGCTGACGGCGACAATGCCACTGTCACCGTCCCCAAGGGCGGTAGCGTGACCATCGGCGACACTACATATACAAATACAGGCGACGGCGAGCTTGAGCTCGAGGTCGACAAGGACGGCAACGTGACCCTCAAGAGCGGCACCGTGGATGTGCCCAATGGCGGAGAGATCAAGGTCGGCGATCACACCTACACCGCCGGTAGCGCCGGCGCGACCCTGACCACCGAGGACGGCAGCGAGCCCGCCACCCTCACCGAGGGCAGCGTGATCCTCCCCGATGGCGGCAAGGTCAAGACCAAGAGCGCGGGCGAGGAAGTCACCGTATCCGGCACCGAGGGCCTTGAGGTCACCGCTGGCGGCGCTGAGGCCGAGGGCGCAAAGGCCAAGGTCAAGGGCAAAGCCAATGACAGCGTCACCGTCGAAAAGGGCGAGAGCAGCCACAGCTACGCGCTTGACAACGACCAGCCGAAGGACATTGAAAGCACCGGCACCATCAACGGCCTTGCCGAGGCGCTGGCAAAGGGCGGCTCTACGAATGGCAGTGCTTACGGCGTAAAGCGCGACTCGGCTGCTGAAGGCAACGTCTATACGCTTACGGACGATGCCGGTAATATCACCGTGACCGCCGACGCAAGCAGCAAGTTCACCTATGGTGCACAACCTGATGATACAAGCGTCGGCACCTACGAGGTCCCGGCTGAAAAGAGCGCCAGCTTGACCGCCGACCAGGACGGCAACATCACCCTCACAGAGGGCACCGTGAAGGTCGGCAAGGGCTCCGGCGAAAGCGGTACACTTTATGTAGAAGGCATAGACCCTGAAAAGGGTAAGATTTCCGGCGACGGTATAACCGTTACAGCGCCCGGTACCGATTCCGAGGGCGCGGACGTGGAAGTCCCCAACGATGGCAAGGTCACCATTGGCGACAAGGAGTACACCGCCAAGGGGGAGGGGACAAAGCTCCACGTAGCCGAGGACGGCACCGTGACCCTCAAGAGCGGCAAGGTAACGCTTGCCGAGGGCACCAACATGACCATGGACGGTGTGACCTACACCGGCGAGGTCACTGTTGAGAAGACCGAGGACGGATACAAAGCTACCTTTGACGCGAGCAGTACCGGCAGCGTGTCCCCGGTTGTCAAGAATAAATTGAAATAAAACAGAAAAAATTTTTTCGGTGGCGTAAAATGGGGCTCCTGGCACAGGCCAGGAGCCCTTTTTGACGGTCTGGGAGCCCCTCCGTGGGCAAAATGGGCGCAAAAAGGACGCCGGGGCAGCGCAGGCCACCCCGGAGGCCGGTGCGCCTGGCGTCAGCTCATGCGGCTATGTATTCTCTCATCAAGGCGCTGGCCGATTTCCACCCCAGCAGCTTGCGGGGATAGTTATTGATCCACTGCTCCGCCCGGCGGATGGCCTCAATGTCCACCTCATCAAAGTTGGTGCCCTTGGGAAAGAAACGGCGGACCAGGCGGTTGGCGTTCTCATTGCTGCCCCGCTCATGGGGAGCATAGGGGTGGCAGTAGTAGACGGTGGTGCGCTTGCCCTTGCGGCGGCAGGATTTCTCCATGCCCTTGTAGTCCTGGAACTCACAGCCATTGTCCACCGTGATGCTTTTGAACATCTCATAGAACTTGCGACCCATCCGGCGCTCCAGGCCGTTGAGGGCCCGGACCACGCTGGCGGCGGTGTGATCCGGCACGGGGATAATGATGCAGGCCCTGGTCAGGCGCTCCGTGAGGACCAAGAGGGCCCGCCGGGAGTGCACCTTGCCCATCACGCTGTCCAGCTCCCAGTGGCCAAAGGTGGAGCGCTCCGCCACCTCTGCCGGGCGGTGCTCAATGCTCTCACCCTTGGGAGGCCGGGCGGCCTTTTTCTTGCCCTTGGATTTCCGCTTGCTCCGGCGGCCTCTCTCCGGCAGGTGCTCCGGGGTCAGCTTGAGGAAAACGTCCCCACGGTAGATGTAGTTGTAGAGGGTGCTCTCACAGATGTCCGTGTTAAAGAGGCCCAGCTCCCGGATTTCAGCCAGGACAGCGCCGGGAGAAAAGTGGTCATCCATGATGCGGTGCTCCACATACTCCGCAAAGGCCCGGTCCGTGCCCAGCTTGAGGTCCGGCCCCTTGGCCCGGAGGTTGTCCTGGTATCTCTGCTCTGCAATCTCCGGGCAGTAGCGCTCCACAAATTCATAGTCAGCCGTCATCTGGAGGCACATGCCCCGCTTGATTTCGTTGTAAATGGTGGTGCGGCAGACGCCCAGGGCCTCTGCAATTTTCGTTTTGGGCGTGCCGATCTTGAGCATCCGCTCCAGGGTCAGCCGGTCCTCCCAGTCCATTTGATGAAAGCCTTTGTAATTCATGGTGCGCCTCCTCAAAAAGTGTAAAAGAAAAGGGCGGGGATGGCTCCCCGCCCATGTCACATGGCTCTGTATCGTGCCAGGAGGGTGACGGCCTCACCATCCGGCAGGATGTCCTCCAGCTTGCAGTGGAGGGTGGTGCAGAGCTTGAGCATTGTGGCCAAACTGGCTTTGCTGAGGTCTTTAGCCCCCTGCTCATAATACTGGAGCATCCGGGTGTTGATGCCAGCGGCGGTGGCCAGCTCAGATTGTGACAGGCCGCAAGCCTGGCGGACGTTTTGCAATTTGCTGTTTCTCATGTGGGCATCTCCTCCTTTGCCTCTATTATACACCTTTAGGTGTATATGTCAAGATAAAAAATCAGCGGCCCGCCGGAAATTTTGGGCCGCTGTTCTATTTCTTGCGATGCCTCAGCATGTCCGCCAGCTCAGACAGCAGGGCAATCTCCCGCTCATCCAGGCCGGTGACATCCACCACGGCGCTCCTGTCCAGTCCCAGGAGGTAGTCCGTGGACACAGAGAACACCTTGGAGAGCTCCACCAGACAGGCCGGGGATGGCATGGAGAGGCCCTGCTCCCAGGAGTTGACGCCGTTGCGGGTGAGGCCCATGCGGCGGGCAAGCTCCGCCTGGCTCCAGCCCCGTGCCTCCCGCAGCTTTTTGATGATGTCAGCAGTCATGGCTCCGCCTCCTCTCCCGTCCATTATATTTTGCCGTTTTGATAAGTTATTATCAATTTTGGCTCTAATACTTGACGCATGGCCGGTGGGCTCTTATAATGGAATAAAAAAGAATAAAAGAGAAAGACGGAGGACACCATGAAAAAGTTTTTGCGGATAGCTGGGGGCATCATCCTGGCCCTGGGAGCCTTGGGCGGCCTCATCACCTTTGCCATGGAGCGCAGGCCGGAGGTGGCCGTCATGGCCATTGTGCTGGCCGTCCTGGCCGTCCTGCTGCTGAGGCCAAGGCGGAGCACCACCTCCCGCCAGACGCCCGCAGAGGCCCCTCTGGAGCCCCAGCAGGCCCCGCCGGTGAGCTTTGCGCCCAGGGATGTGCCGGAGGACATCCTGGACCAGATGCGGCGCTCCTATGGCCCCATGCAGGCCCAGGAGGACGCCCGCATCATGGCGGAGAGTTTCCGGCTGGTCCAGGACACGGTGAGCTTTGACACATTTCTCATGCGTCTGGACCTGGCCCGGCAAAAGGCCTTGACCCTCTTGCAGGCGGAGCAGGCCGGGTGCCGGGGTGTTAAAAAGCCGGAGGTCCATAGGGCTTGTGAGAGCGTGCTGGCCAGCGCCCAGAGCGCCAAGGTGGCATTTTTGGAGCGCTCCTACATCAAGGAAACAAATGAGGCCCTGCTCCTCAAGACGCCCTCCGGCCAGCGCAAGCGCCTGGAGGCCTATCTGGAGAAATTGCGGGAGCATGAGGAGGACTTTCTGGATGTGGCGGAGGCCTATGAGCAGACGGTCAAAAAGGTGGAGGCCTTGAGGCCATAAAAAAAGCGGGAGGAGCTGCTGCCCCTCCCGCTTTCTCTGTCATTCGCTGCCGGTGTCCGTAGCCGGGGGCTCCTCATCCTCCGGGGCCTCCAGCGCCACCGGGGCCTCCAGGCCCTCCAGGTTTTCCAGGAGGTCATCAGGGGGCTTGCCGCTGGTCTTGCTCAGGATCATGTCTTTCAATTTCAAAAATACATCCTTGGCGTAGAGGGCATAGGCGGTGAGCAGGGCCAGGTTGGCCGCCGTCATCAAATTCACCGTCTGGCCGTCCACCTCAATGGCGATGATGTCCGGGTTGAGGTAGCCGGACATGTAAAAGCCCACAAAGCAGGCGGCCACCACGGCCCCCTTGATGGCTCCGTTGCGGAGCCGCACGGGGTCAAACTCCCCGGAAAAGAGGGCGTCCAGGCTGCCCAGGACAATGTTGATGACCACCAGCAGCACCAGGCCGATGGCCAGCCGGAGCACAGATTGTGTCATGCTTTCCTCTCTTTCTCCTCAGCACAGGGTGAGGTCCTTGATGTTGACAGCGGCGGTGACCACGCCGTTGATGCCGATGACCACCCGGTCCTTGTCCACCTGCATGACCGTGTAGGTGCGGGAGTAGACAAAGGACGCCAGGCCGCCGCCGGTGTAGGTCTTGGCCCCGCTCCGCAGCTTGACGGTGGAGCCCTTGACGATGGCGGCGGAGCCCTCCACCTTGATGTCAGCGATGTCCACCCAGCCGTAGACGTTGGAGCCGCCCCCGGCGGTCCAGATGAGGTGGACGGGGTGCCGCCCGGACTTGGCCAGGCTGGTGACAGTGGCCTTGCCGGGCTTGCAGGTCTTGCCGTTGGTGGCGTTGGAGCTGGCATAGTGCTTGGTGCCCGTAAAGGTCACCACATCGCCCACAGAGGGCCACACAGCGCCGTCCGTGGACGGGGTTGGCTGGGATGCCTCCCCGCCTCCAGAGGCCGCCACAGCGCCCGTGTAGTCCACCCAGGGGAGCTTGCCGTGCTTGGTCCAGGTTCGGGTGTTGTAGCCGGACTTTTTGCCGATGTTGCCCACCGCCGTGATCTGCACCTTATTGTCCCACTTGGGGGTGCACTCCACGGCCAGGCCGTCCCCAATGTAGATGCCGATGTGCCCGGACAGCCAGACGGCCTCACCGGGCAGCATGGAGGCCCAGCCGGTGGTGCTCACCTCCAGGCACTCTTTAATCACGGTGTCCGCCCCGTGGTCCGGGACGCCGTTGCTGCCGTAGGCCGCCCCGCCGTAAACCTTGGAGGCGTCACCACGCCAGCCCCAGAGGATGCCTTTGATGAGGTTTACACAGTCAAAGCCATACACGGGAGGGTTCTGATTGGCCGCCGCTTTAATCATGGCGGTGCGGGCGGGGTCTTTGTTGTAGGTGTGATTGTTGCAGTAGCGGCTCACGTTGGAGCCGGTGAGAGGAGCGCCAAAGCATCCCATCACATACAGTGTGCGGTAGTTTTTGGCGATGTCCACGGCCTTGTCCACCAGGGCCTTGAAAGTCATCTTGCTCACAGGTCTTGCCTCCTTTAGTCTTTCAGTACGATCTCCGCAAGGCGGACAGCGATGTCCGCCCCATACTTGTCCGCAAAGCGGATGAGAAATTTCTGGGCATATTTCGCCCTGTTCTCATTCTTGCTTTTCCAGTAGTAAAAGCCGCCCCAGGCTCCATCTGTCAGCAGGGAGGCCCCGGCCAGAGCGCCCAGGGCCGTGACATCACGGCCCATGAGCGTCCCGGCCACGGTAGCGATGCACAGCAGGACAGAGAGGGTGATGTGGAGCACCAGCATCTTTTTTGAGAACTCCATCCCCCGCCGCCCCCTCAATAGAGAGCGCTCACGCCCTGCTCCGTCAAAAAGTCTTTCTGCTCATGTTTGACCTTGCGGGCGTATTCCAGAGCGGCCTCCATCTCACCGTTGCAGTGGCCGCTCTTGATGGCGGCGGCGGTGGCCTCCCCCAGGGCAATGGCTGCCCCGGTGCTCTTGATGATGAGGATTTCATTTTTCTCACGGGCCTGCTCCCGTGCCTCCATGCGCTCATCACGCTTGGTGATGCGGCGCTGGAGGAGCCAGGAGCAGAAAGCCGTGATTGCGGTGGGGATGCCCAGCAGGGACACCAGCCCTGCCAGAGAAAGCTCAATAGTCATGGGTGCCAGCCTCCTCTTTATTCCTCAGTGTACTCCGCCCAGATGTTGGAGCCGATGCCCGCCCCGCCGGGCTCCCAGGTGTTAGCGTCCACCTGGGACACCCAGCGCTTGCCATTGTGGGTGACCTTGGCCCCCTTGGCATAGGCGTCATGGGCCCCCACGGGCTGGGACCACTCCGGCCACTCCTCCGCCGGGTCACTGGTCAGCGCCCACAGGGAGGCCGCCTTGTCCGGCTCCCAGCCGGTCTGGGAGGTGTGCGCCTGCACACAGCGGTAGAGCTTGCCGTTGTAGCGGCGGAGCTGCCCCACGGTGTAGGCCTCATTGGGGGCCCACTCCGCAAAGAGCAGGGACTGCTCCCCGGCGGTCACATCGTCAATCTGGCCGCCCTCCGCCAGCACCACAAAGGCAATGGCGGCGGCATCCTCCCGCTGCTGGATGTACCTGGCCGCCTCATGGATGGACTTGAGGCTCTGGCCCTGATAAATTACGCTCACTGGAAAGCACCTCCGATGTTGTTAATATAGCCGCCCTGGTCAGCGGCCCCCCGGCCCACGGAGAGCTTGAAGTTAAAGGCCCAGCCCTTGGCGGCGGTCTTGTTCTCAAAGACGTGGTTGGCACCAGATTTGATGTCAGCCGTGGCGTCCTCCCAGGCGGGGGCGTCATCCTTGGCGTTGTTCGTGACCAGCACCTGGAGGTCAGCGTCCACAGGCAGAGCGCCCACGATCCTGAGCACCATGATGGTGATGTCATCGTCCGCCGTCAGCGGCTCCGCCAGGGTGATAGTGGCCTTGGTGACCTTTTTCTCAAAGGTCACGGTGTAGGGCGTGCTGTCCGCCTTGCCGTCATTGGCCACCACCTTGAGAGTGTGGGGGCCGTTGAGGACCTTTTGCCAGTTGGCGGCGGTCACGGCCTGGAAAGTGTTTTCTCCCCCAAGGCTGGCCTGATAGGAGCGCTGGACCGTCCCGTCCAGATACTCCTTGACCGTCACGGTGTCCTGGTCCGCATCGGTCACCTTGTATTTGAAGTCAAAGGCGTCCTCCTTGGTGCCCAGGTCGCTCCCGCTGGCCGTGTCGCTGGTGATGACGGGGTAGGCGTTATTGTCCACCGTGCGGGCCTCACTGGTGCGCCAGTCGCTGGTGGCGTTGTAGCTGTCATAGGCCCGCACACGGTAGGTCACGGTGTTCCACCCGGCGGTGATGGTGTCGGTGTAGGTCAGCGCCGTGCCCTTATAGAGCGGGGTCCAGCCGCCGGTGCCGTCCACCTGCCGCTCCAGCTCATAGCCGCTCAGGTTGTCATCACTGTCCACCGCCTGGGTCCAGGAGATGGCCGTGGTGCTGCCGCCACGGACCAGGGCCGGGACGGTGATGGAGCCGGGAGCGCCGGGGGCCCGGTTATTGATGACCGTGCGGACATCGCTGGTGCACCAGCCGCTCTCAAGGCCCTCCGTGTCTCTGGCCTTGACCCGGTAGCGGACAGACACGGTGCCAAAGGTCACGGTGTCCGTGGTGGTGGCGGCGGAGCTTTGATAGATTTGGGACCACTGGCTGCCGCCGTCCGTGCTTTTCTCCACAATGTAGCTGGCCAGGTTGCTCTCAGCGTCCGTGGAGGGGGCCCAGGAGATGGTGATGGTGGTGCCGCCGTTGATGGTGGCGGGGACATTGATGCTGGCAGGTGTAGAGGGGGCGGTGTTCTTGAACACAGAGCCGTCATCGCTCACCATGAGGGAGGAGGAGAGAGTGAAAGCGGGGCGGGACCCGTAGGTGCTGTCGCAGTAGTTGCCGCTGACATTGCCATTGGAATTCAAGTAAACGGCGTAGTTGGTGTAGTCCGTGTACGGGGAGCGGGTCCATTGGACATCTGCACTGCCGTTGTACTTGGCAATCTGGAGGTCAGCGGCCTTGGGGAGCGCCGTGCCCTCCTTGTTAAACCAGCTTTCCGTCTTGCCCAGCTCCGTGGCGGACAGGGCAAAGACGGCCCGCTTGAGGGTGGTGACGGTGGTGTTGCCGTTGCCGGGGGTGTAGTAGAAAGTGGTCTGTCCCATGTCCGTCTGGATCACCGGGTCCAGCAGCGCCTTATAGGTGCTGTTAAACCATTTGTCCAGGTCACAGGTGGCATAGGCGTTGACGTTGGTGGCGTGCCAGACACGCTTGTCATAGATGTCCTTGCGGACCACCAGAGTGCGCCCCGTGCCGTTGAGGCTGCTCTCGTAGTTATGTTGGGCCACATAGAACTCCACCAGCGTGCCGCCCTCTTTGAGCTTGACGGTGCTGCCGATGGCCTTGCTGCCCAGGGTAGATGTTGCCATTAGATGACCTCCTTTAGAATGTTTTGAACACGGTCCCGCACTTGCTGGCGCAGGGTCCAAGTGTTGCCATGAGCGGCGTGGGCATCCCACGCTTGCCAGGATTGCAGGATTTCCTCACGGGTCACCAGGCCCAGAGGGTAGTCCCGCTCCCAGCGCCGGAGCTTGGCCCGCATCCGCTTGATGCTGCTATGCCGCAGCTTGCGGATGACCTGGCCGCTCTCCGTGATGTAGGTGTGAAAGCCAAGAAAGTCAATCCCGTTGCGCAAGGGGAAAATCTGGGTTTTCTCATTGAGCTCCAGGCCCAGGTCTGCCATATACGCCCGGATTTCCCGGAGGCAGTATTGCAGGTAGTCCTTGTCTGGGCAGATGAGGAAAAAGTCATCCATGTAGCGGCCATAGTAGCGGATGCGGAGCTTTTCCTTGACAAAGTGGTCAAACTCATCCAGAAACAGGAGCGCAAAGAGCTGGGAGGTCTGATAGCCCAGCGGCAGGCCGTCTGAGCAGTCGATGTAGACACAGAGCAGGTCATAAACAATGGGCTCAAGGCACAGCTTTTGGAGCTTGGCCTTGAGCCTGTCGTGGTCTATGCTTGCAAAGAAGTGGCGCACATCACACTTGAGGACCCAGCCCTCCGTGGTGCGGTATTTCCTCCAGTAGTCGATGAAAAAGCCCCGGAGCCGGTCCAGGCCAAAGTGGAGGCCCTTGCCCTTTTGGGATGCGTAGTTATCCAAAATAAAGCTCCGGGTGATCCGCTCATAGAGGAGGTTGTCCACAATAGCGTGCTGGACCACCTTGTCCACAAACGCCGGAGCCTGCACCAGCCTTTTCTTGGGCTCAAAGACATAGAACACACGGAAAAGGCCGGGGCGGTATATCTTGGTTTTCAGAATATAAATCAGGTTGACGATGTTCTCCAGCAGATGCACCTCATAGTGGGCGGTGGCAGCTCTGGAGCGCTTACCTCTCCTGGCGGCAAGGTAGGCCTTGTATAGCACCGCAAAGGTGCAGATTTGCAGAAAAGTCAAGCGGGTGGCCTCCTGTCGGCAGTGTGACCGGCCATCCTCTCCTCATGCGCTGGTCCGGCGTCACGATGACAGGACCGGCAGCGGCCCACTCTCTCAAGTGAGCCCCACCCGGTCATGCCGGGCGGGTTGCCTCAGCGCAATGTGTTTGCCTTGACGTGGGCCAAGGCTGGATGTGACCTCCTTTGATGTGATGGGTGGCACGGTTTTTGGGCTTTGGGCCTACTAATATCTGGCCTTACCATCAGAGCGGGGCGGGACCCGTTGGTGTTGTTGCAGTTGTTGTTGTTGACATTGCCATTGGAATTCAAGTAAACGGCGTTGTTGGTGTTGTTCGTGTTCGGGGAGGTAGAGAAAAAATAGGTCACACCCAGATATAACGGCTCTGGGCCAATATATCCAATTATGAAGTTTTGGAGCTTTTCACCATGGCCTCCGCAATTTGTGCGGCCATCTGGCTCATCTTTGCAAGCTCCTGGGCGGCCTTGGCCTCCCGGAGCATTGCCGCCCTGTTGCCATCGCTCCGTTTCCAGCTCAGGGCCTTTTGATGGACGGGGCGGACCAGCTCAGTCCAATAGTGGCATTGGTCATCCGTGATGTACTTTTTCTTGTAGGAGATGTCAATGAGCTGGGACATGGTGCCGCAGTCCATGAGGACGGCATCCAGGTCATGGAGGCGCTGCTCATAGTCCGTCTCAAAGTAGCGCCCATCTGCCGCAATGCAGTTTTGCAGGATGCGGAGGGCGCAGTCCTCCAGGCGGGCACAGAGGTGGGAGGCCTGGGCCTTGGGAAAATGGGGCTTGCCGTCATCCCTCAGCTTTTCATAGAGGACCCGCTCCACCAGCTTGCCGCTCTCCATGACATAGCCGTTGACCCTTTTGTATTCCGGCTCTTTGGCCTTGACCCGCTGGATGGTGTAGTCCAGCAGGTCCTTGGCCATGGGGATGATGTCATAGTTTGGCATTAGAACTCAATCCTTGCAAAGGCCTCATTCCACACGCCGGTGACCACCACGCCCGCCAGAGAGGCAAAGGTCACAGTGAAAGAGTTACCGGTGATGTTGGTGCCGTATTTCAGCTCAAGCACGCCCAGGCGGCCATCCAGGTCACCCAGGGAGGCACGGATGTCCGGGTGGGTGTCCTCCCCCTCATTGTGGGTCTGGACAGCGGCG
This sequence comes from uncultured Oscillospiraceae bacterium, assembly GCA_947629245.1. GTDB lineage: Bacteria > Bacillota > Clostridia > Oscillospirales > Oscillospiraceae > CAJOIG01. The sequence continues at coordinate 17,103 of CANRDC010000008.1, forward strand.
GGGATGGCCTGCCGGATGTCCTCATGGCTGGCAGGGTCCGTGTTGTGCTCAGAGATGGCCCGCTCAAGGTCCTCCTGGCTCACCGTGTCCAGGGAGGGCACAATGGTGAACTCCAGCACGGAGCTGTCCGCCACTACAATGTGCATGACCATGGTGAGCCGCCCGTCCACGCCGGTGGAGATGGCCACCTTTTCCGTGTCCGGGGTGTTGCAGATGGCGATGAGCGCCCCGTCCTCAGAGTAGAGGCCCATCTCACGGCAGACAAAGTTGCCCACGCTGTCATCAATGATGATTTTGACATCCAGCATATTGGGCACCGTGGGATTGACCACGGCGGACACGATGGGGCCCCGCCAGAGCTCATGGACAAGAGCGTCCTGGTCCGTGGTGGGGACGTAGTAGCTGCCGCCGCCGTCACCGGCAGCGGCCTGGGTGATCTTGAGCTTGGTGCCCTCCAGGATGCACTCCGTGATGCGGGCGGAGCCCGTGGTGGTGATTTTGGTGCCATAGCGCTTTTCATCAGGCATTGTCATTTTCCTCCTGTTCAAATGGATAGATTTCAACCTTGGCGTGATATTCCAGAGGCCCGGCCATCTTGAGGCCGCCGGAGCTCTCCAGCTCATTGACCAGCAGGGGCCACAGGTCCATAATCACGGAGCGCTCCGTGTAGGCCCCCATGTGCACCGCTCCCGTGGATTGCAGGGCGGATGTCATAAGCACCCGCATATTGGAGGGGCGGATGGCCAGCACCATCTCCAGGATTTGAGCCGCCAGGGCGTCCGCATCCGGCAGGATGGTGTAGTCCAGTTGGATGTCCACGGTGTAGTCCTGCACCGTCTCAGAGTGCCCGGAGGGGCCGCAGATGTTGCTCACCCACCGCCGGAGCCAGGGCAGGGTGTAGGGCAGCTCTAAATTCCACATGGCCTTGAGGCGGGTTTTGCGGGCCTCCAGGGTGTCCGTGTCCTTGGGGTGGATGCGCAGGTCCTCCTCCCAGGTCTTAACGCCCCACTCCGTGGCGCTGTCCAGGAATTGATTGGCCAGGATGAGGGCCATGGCGTCCCACGCAAGGGAGATTTCCGGCTCATTGGCCTCATTGATCTCCTGGAACTCCACCACCTCCCGGAGCACCGGGGGCAGGTAGTCAATTAGTTTTCTATCCATTGACGGCCCCCCTCACAGGGATGCTGTCAGCGTCCAGGACCAGGTTGACCTCCTGGCCATTGATCTGGGTGCCGCCAATGTCCGTGACCACGGTGGAACACTCCGCCAGGATGCGGCTCTCTATCTGGGAGATGCGCACGGTCAAAAAATCAGAGCCGGCCCAGCTCTGGGCCAGCTCCTTGAAATAGGCGTCCAGGACGCCCTCCACATAGCTCTTGGCGGCCTCCCAGCTCCAGCCGGGGGCATAGGTCAGATGGAGGGTGACATCCACCTCCTGGGCCGCCACACCGGCCACATTGACCACATGGCCGATGGGGGCAAGCCCCAGCCCCTCCCCGGCGTTTTGGGTGGGGTCAATGGCCGTCTGGATGGCCTCCAGGAGCACGCTGGTGGGGGCGGTAAAGTCAGAGGCCAGCACCACCAGCTTGACGGTGCCGCCCACGGTGAGCAGCTTGTCCTTGGCCGCTTTGTGCACGGCGGTGAGCCATGCGGCCACGGCATCCGGCAGGCCGCCCACGGCGCTCTCAAACCACTCCGTGACCTCCTTGCCGGGGATGAGCTCCGCCGGGTGCAGGTTTTCATTCCAGACGGGGTGCACCTTGACGCCGCCCACGCCGGGCATGGCCAGCACTTTCTCCGTGTAGTCCGCTTGGTTTCCGCCAAAGGCCTGGGACTGGAAACTGTCAAGGACCCGCTGCCGGAAAGCCTCCGTTTCCTCCACGTCCTCACCGGGGATGAGCAGCTCCACCAGCTCCGCATGGGTCAGCCCGTCCACATACTCAATGGGGATGAGCGTGCCGGAGTAGCTATTGGCGGCAGAGCCGGGCGTCTCGCAGGTGAGGCGGTAGCTCAGGAGGCCCTCCTCACCGTCCTGCTCTGCCATGCGCTCCGTGACCACAAAATTGAGGTCATCGCAGGAGTAGCGGGACCAGAGGGGGACCTCCACATCAAACTCACCCCGGAAAACGGCGGCGGTGGCATCATAGGGGGCCAGGTCCCGGCACTTTGCAATCTCAATGAGATATTGCCGGGGGGCCGTACTGATCCGGGAGGCCCGGAGGATGAAGTCCGCCTCAATGTAGAGCATGGCCAGCTCTGCCATGGAGGGGGCCACACCGTTGAACACCATGGAGCCCTCCCGCTTGTCAATGCCGGAGGACACCCGGCCCAAAGCCCTCTGGACCAGGGCCTCATAGGTCATATTCTCATACATGATTAGATTTCAACCTCCGTTTCCATGTCTATCTCTCCATAGATGGTGTAGACCTTAAAAGTGGCCGTCACGCTCCGCCTGCCGGTTTCAAAGGTCCACTCCCCGGTGCCGGTGATGCGGTCATCCTGGAGCAGGGCCTCATTGACCCGGCGCTTGATTTCGCTCATGGCGTAGTCCTTGGGCTTGCCGATGAGGTCAGCCCGCTCTATGCCGTAGCGCCAGGAGTAGATGGGCCAGGCGTAGCGGTCCACATTCAAGATGAGATAAATGGCCTGGTAGAGGGCATCCCGCCCGTCTGTCATGCCGCTCACCCGCTTGCGGTCAATGTCCAGCTTGTGGGTATAGCCCGGCTGCTCATCAAAGACAAGAGTGATGAGGTCCAGGTTTTCCCCGGTAGTAGGTAGTGTAGCCATTACTCAGGAGCCTCCCATCTGTCCAGGACAATGAATTTTTGCCCGCCGTCACAGCGGAGCAGGATGACCTTTTCCCCGGTCTTGAGGGCCAGGTGCACCCGCCACTTTTTGCGCCCCTGGTATTTGTGATTGTGGGAGGCAAAGGCGGCGTCACCCGCTCCGCCGCTCTCATTTTCGGTGTAGTGGGGGCCCTCACTCTTGCCCAGGCCCTCAATGGTGGACATCTCCACATTGAAGTCCCGGACAGCGTTGGTGAGGATGAGCTGGGCCTCACCCAGCTTTTTCTTTTGGTCCACGGTGATCTCCAGCGGGCCGGTGGCGGTGACGGTGCCAAAGCACACGGACATAGGCCCATCCGCCTTGACGGCCTCCACCGCCGCCTGTTTCACCGCCCGGACCAGGGCGTTGATGTCAAGAGACAAATGTACCACCTCGCATTTTGCACTCCATGAGATGCTGGCCATCACTGAAAGTGTGCTTGACCTGCTCCACCATGAGGTAGTTGGAGAGGTTGATGTCCCCCAGGCCCAGCATCACCACCAGCAGCGTGCCCGCCCGGACCCGGATGTCACCCAGGATGTTGGAGAGGCGCAATGTGCGGGTTTTGGTGTTGTAGAGGCTCAGGAGGGCATCTGCCATGGCCTTGGCGTTGGCGGTGCTGTTGATTTTCTCATAATACTGGAGCACGCCCCATTGATTGATGCTTGAGCCGTCCTGGGCAATGTAGATTTCCCGCTTGCCGGTGTCCTTGTTCTCATAGGAGAGCTTGATTTTGTCATAGGTCTGGGAGGCGATGGAGCTTTTATAGTCAAACTCTCCGGCGGTTGTATCGTCAATGAGCATCCCCAGTTTCATGCTCCCCAAGGCCTTGAGGGTCAGCTTGCCCACGTCATCATAGAGCACAAACATCTGGCCGGTGGCCTTGAGGGTTTCATCCAGGGCGTTTTGCACGATGTCAAAGAGGGTCTGGTTATCCTCTACACGGCTGGCTATTTTGTAGCCGGTGTCATCCAGGGCCCCACACTGGAGCTGGAAGTCCTCCGCCACCATTCTGAGGACCTCAGTGGCGGTCTTGCCGGTGTAGACATAGGTGTCCTTGTTCTTGAAATAGTAGAGCTGGTCATACACCGTGATGGTGATGACCTTGGGGTTGCTGCCCTTGCGGCTCTTTTCAAACACAAAGCCATAAAAGACAGGGGTGCCGTCCACGGAAAAGCGGCAGGGGTCCCCCTCTTGAAAGCTCAGGCCGTCCGATTTCACCACGTCCGCCACCAGCTTGCCCGGCTGGCCTTGCCGCTCCCATTCGATGGTGACACCCTCCACCACCGGCGGGAGCATGATTTGGCTGCCGTGTTGGATCAGGAGCTCATAACTCATGGGATGGTGAGCACCTGCCCCACATAGATGAGATTGGGATTGCTGATTTTATCCGTGTTGGCATTGTAGATTTTGGTGTACTGGGCCCCGGCTCCATAATACTTGGCGGCGATGGCCCAGAGGGTGTCACCTTTTTTGACAGTGTAGGTCTTGGCGGTGGGGGCGGTGCTGGCGTCCCGCTCTTTCTCCACCGCCACGGTCTTTGGCTGGGGTGTCTGGTCTTGCGTTGGCTGGGCGGTAGGTGTACTCTCCTGCACGGTCACGGTTTTTGTGCCGTAGTCCCTCCATTGCTTGAGGTTGACATCCACGCTCACATCCAGCCCTTTTTTGGCGTCCTCCACAATGTTGTAGTCCTCACAGCTCACCTGGATGTTGGTGTCATAGAGGGCCCGCCCATTGGGGGTGCGCCGGACCAGTATAAATTGGGTGTGCTTTTTCTCCGTCTTGAGCCGCTCCAAAATGCCCAGGTAGTAGTCCGGGGACCTGCCCCCCGCCAGCATGGAAAACTCAAAGGGCACCACGATCTCAGAGAGGCCGGGGGTGCGGAGAAAGTTGATTTCACCCTCATCCAGCAGCACAAGGGTCTTGTTTTTGTTCTTGACCTTGACGGTCAGCTTGGCAGGGGTGGGAAATTCCACCCCGTCCAGGTAGCAGGCGTAGCTCATTGGTGACCTCCTTTTTTCCACGGGAAAAAACACCGCATTGAGGCAGGCGGGGTGTGTTTACGCATGGACGCCCTCCGCCGCCGTCAGCAGGGCATCTGTAAAGCCGTCCGTGAGCTCCGTGATGATGCCGTCCAGGTCAGCGCTGCCGTCAATCCTGTTGGTCATGCCGGTCATGTCAATCTTGACCTCCGCCGTGGTAAAGCGGTTGATGGCATCCCGCTCCGCAATGTCCCGGAGGTAGGAAAGCTCCTCCTCACTCACATCCAGGCTGTCAGCCATGCTGCCGGTGTTCCCGGCGATGTCCCCCACGTCCCCGGCCATGTCATCCAGAGTAAAGCCAGCCCCAGCGCCCATGGCGTCCTGGGTGTAGCCCTCCAGCGTGCCGGGCTCATAATCAAAGTTGAAAGCGCTGCCCACCTTGTCCGCCACACCGTCACCCCAGGCGGCCCCGGCCTTGAAAGCGTCAGAGGCCCAGCCGTCCGTGAACGTGTCAAAGGTGCTAAAGCCCTCAGAAAAGGCGTCACCCACGCTGGCATAGTCCTCCACGTTGCCATAGGCCTCCGCAGACTTGGCGGCAAACTCATCCGCCTTGGCCGTGATGCCGGAGTAGTCGAACTCCACAAACGGCAGCTTATTGAGGGCGGCACAGATGCCCTCCACCACCGTCAAGGCAGTGGACAGCAGGCCAAAAAACCAGCCTTGCACGTTGGAGATGACATTGTGGAAAGCGGTGCCGATGTTGGAGCAGGCGGCCCCCAGGGCGTTCCAGATGCCCAGGGCGATGTTGGCCACCGTGAGCCCCAGATTTTTGAAAAATGCTATGACCACGTTGATGCCGCCGGTGATGACGCCAAAGGCAGAGTTGGCGGCCCCGGTGGTCTTTGCTATCCAGCTACACAGGGCCACAATGCCCGCTATGAGGGCAATGATGGCAATGACAATCCAGGTGATGGGGCAGGCCAGCAGGGCGGCGTTGAGGCCCACCTGGGCCCCCGTGGCCGTTGTAGTGGCGGCGGCCTCCGCCAGGGTGGCCCCGGATTTCCAGGCCGCAGCAGCGGCGGCCATGACCTCCAGGCCATTGTGGATGCCCTCCACAATATTGATGGCCAGCAGGGCCCCGTGGTAGGCCAGGAGAGCGGCCACCACACCCATCACGATGGGACCCAGCCAGCTCCAGTTGTCTTGGATCAGGCTGGCAAAGGTGATTGCACCGTTGGCCATGTCCGTGAGGATGGAGATGATGATGCCAAGGGTGCCCGCAAAGCCCAGGGCCAGCTCTTGGATTTGCGGGAGGTTTTGGCGGAAAACGCCCATAAAATTGAGCACGGCAGGATAGAGGCCAGCGCCCACCGTTTCCTTGATGTCCCCCAGGGCGTTGTTGAACTGGATGATTTGGCCCTCCGGGGTGTTGCTCATAGTCTCATAGAGGCCCGCCCAGCCCTCATCAATCACAGAGCCGATGACGGCGGCGGCCTGCATGTCATTACTCAGCCCCACATAGTCCTCACCCAGCTCCGCCACAATCTGGGCCTGGGTGGCGGTGCCCTCAATGATGGCCTTTTGCGTGTCGGAGAACTCAAAGCCCTTTTTGGTCATGGCGTCATAGCTGCCGGACATTATCTTGCCAATGCCGGTGGCATAGTCCACCATGGCGGTGGGGTCAACCTCTCCGCCGCCGCTCATGCCCATGGCGTAGTTGCTGAGGGTGTCCATCATGCTGAGGATGGCCTGGCCGTCCTCAAAGTAGGTGGAGAGCTCCGCAGCGCCTGCAATCATGGCCTCATCACCATAGATGCCCTTGCTCTGGATTTCGCTGGCCTTGTCCAGCACCTGGTCATAATACTCCAGGGTGCCCATGTTGCCCATGACAGTCTGGAGCTGGACCTGGGCGTCAATCTGGATGTCCGCCGCCTCCAGGCTCTCTTGGACAATGTTCTTGATGGTGGACAGGCTGGCATAGGCGGCCACCATGGAGGTGATCTTGCCCAGGAGCTGCCCGGCGGCATCACTGCCGCTGGAGAGGCTCCTGTTAAAGCTCCGCTCCTGGTCATCCGCCTCACCCAGCTCACGGGTCATGCGCTCAATTTCGCTGTTGGCCTGGGCCAGCTCAGTGTGGGCGGCCCTAAAAAGGGAGGTGTCCATGGCCTCCCCGCTGGCCGCCTGCATGTCCTCAAAAGAGCGGAGGGTGGTGTCCAGGGCCAGCGTGATTTTTTTGAGGACGGCAGACATGCCATCATTGAGTGTCATCTGGGATCTGATAGATGCCACATGCTCACCTCCTCATGGTAAAGTGGGCGGCCCCCGCCGGACCGGCAGGGGCCGCTTGGCTCTATCGTCTCTTGCCTTTTCTCCGTGCCTTGCTCTTGAGCTCCGCCTCCTTTTTGCGCTCCGTTTCCACACGGATGTCAATGGAGGCTATGACAAAGGCACGGTCCTCCCGTGGGAGGTCCAGGAACTTGGACGGCTCCCAGCCAAACTTTTGCAGACAGAAATGCGCATAGTTGGCCTCTGGGTCACCGTCCTGGATCAGTTTTTTGCCTCATCCACCAGGTCCTGCTCCGCCTTAAAGCCATTGATGCGGAAAACCTCCGTCACATAGTCATCAAACTCCCCGCCAATGAGCATGGCCCCCAGCAGCTCCTCCGGCTTGGTCACGCCCCAGCTATCCTGGAGCTCCGCATTGTTGAGGTCCGGGAACACAGTGCACTTGGCGGCCACCTTGGCCTGGAAAGCATAGGTGTCAAGCTGAGTGGAAAACTGGTTTTTCTTGCCGGGCACCGGCACCTGCCGGATGCAGCCGCCACGGATGCGGGCGTATTCGTCCGCCGGGATGCAGCGGACCTCCCACTGGATGGGGGCACCGTCCTCCCCCTTGAAACGGGGGGAGGCGGTGATTTTGACATTGGGGACCTGCTCCACATTGGGACGCAGGAAAGCGGTCAGGGTGTTGCTCATGGGTCAATTTCCTCCTTGTTAGATGGTGCCCGCCCTTACATGTAGGACGGGTTGGTGTGCTTTTCGGGGCGGCTGAAGCTGTCGCAGAAGCCCTCAATGGCCTGCTCCACAAATTCACCCTCAGCGTTGAACATGGACAGGAGGACATCCCCATCCAGCACGCAGTCATTGTAAATCTTGGTGCTCCGGCCCACAGAGGTGGCAGGGTCCTCATTGGAGGTCTGGATGGTGAAAGTGGGCATCACGCCGGTGTTGATGAACTCCTCCACGATCTCATCAAAAATCTCCGTGCACTTGTAGATGGTCATGGAGAAAGCCAGCACGGCGGTCTGGGCCTTGTGGCCGATGACCACAGCCCCCAGCCGGGGGACCTCCTGGGTGTTGATGGTGGCCTTGCCCTCAAAGTCCTTGGCCATCAGCATGGAATAGCGGACGCCGTTGCGGGTGACAAAACACTCCGCAAAATTGGCGCTCACGGCGTCCTGGGTGTTCATAGTAGGCTTGGGCATCGTCTATCCCTCCTTTACTGAATGATGACGCTCATGTAGAGCTGGGCCATGGCATTGACGATGTTGAGCCCGTCCACGATGAGCAGCACGGCCTTTTTCTTGTCCCCCTGCTCACAGGTGACAATGTTCTCATCAAAGTCCTCCACGGCCCGGATTTTCTCCAGCTCCTGGATGAGCTTGACGGCATCGCCCCACAGGGAGGCCCGCCCGGAGGCGTCATTGGGGACGGTGCCCAGATAGCGGGTGTTGAAGATGACGGCCATGTCATTGGCGATCTGGTCACACACCCGGATGGTCTGGTTGCTCTGGAACACCTCACCCTTGGTGTCAGACAGGGTGAGGAGGGTGTTGATGTCCTCCAGCACCCGGACATCCCCGTTGACGTTGTGGAACATGAATTTGCCCGCCTTGAGGGCCGCCTCAAGGTCCGCCTGGGAGATGTCGGTGTCCAGGATCAACTCACCATCATACTTGGTGTTGGTGAGGGACTTATTGACGGCCACGCCCGCATGGGCCCCGGTGGCCCAGTAGACAATGGCCTGCTCATCCACCTGGATGGAGGCATGGGTGGCGGTGTTCCACACGCCAATGATGCCCTCATAGTCCGCCTTGGAGGGTTTCCAGGCCACAAGCTGGAACTTGGCCCCCACCTCATCCCGCAGGCGCTCCGTGAACTCAGAATAGAGCTGCACAATGGTGGCATCCGCCGCAGGGCAGCAGAGCGCATTGAAAGCATAGGGCTCAATCTTGTCCAGGAAAGCCTGGTGTGCGTCACCGTCAATCTGGGTGGCGTCCGCTCCACCGGCCAGGGGCTCCCCGGCGGTGGCGGCCAGCTCCGCCCCGGCCTTGAAGTCCACATAGTCATTGCCCACCAGGTCAGCGGCCTTTTCCACATCCTCCTGGATGTCCACCTGGATGCCGTCCAGGTAGGTGGCCACATCCCAGTGCTCCGGGGTGTCCACGTTGGCGGCAATGGTCACGGTGATGTCATTGCCCCGCACACCCGGATATTTGGCGGTGGCGTAGTCGTTCTCAGCCTTTTTGCCGTCAGCGCCCAGGCGGTAGCAGTAGACGGTGGTGGCGTGCAGGAAAATCTCCCGCAGGGGCAGCATCTTGGGGTGGTCATACCCATACCCAAAGATGGCTTTGCTGTTTTTCTGGAAGTCCCCAGAGGTCACGGTGAACACCTTACCCTCCGGGCCCCAGCTCAGATTGAACGGGGCCGCCGCATAGCCTCTGTCAGACAGAGCGGCGGACGCCCGTGCCACGCTGGAAAAATTGATATAGCTGCCGGGCAGGACCTTGTTCTGGGTCAGCCAGGTGCCTCCGCCAAGAGCCATATTATCTCACCTTGCCTTTCCTAAATTTCTCAATCATGCCATCCACCTCAGCCAGGGTGTAGGCCTTGCCGGGCTCCAGCAGGGCCCGGATGAGGTCCCGCCGGTTGGCGTAGCGCTTGGAGGCCGCAAGCTGCTCTCTGGTGAAAGTGGCCGCAGCCGCCGTGGTTTCGGTCTTTGCCATGTTATCCCTCCTGTTCAATTCGCAGAGTTTCCATCATGTCCAGCTCCGGCACGATGCGGACAAAATGGTCATAAGTGGCGGTGACGTGGAGCACCCCGTCCGCCACCTGCCAGTCAATGCCGGTGGCGTGGATGGTGTCCCCCTCCGGGGTGGTGATGTCACCCAGGACCAGGCTGAGGTCCTGGGCCATCCTGTTGCACTCCTCCGGGGCCTTTTTGGGGTCCACCGGGTAGTAGATGACATCCACCAGCGGCGTCCGCCGCCAGCGGGGTCCCACCTGTTTGGAGTGGCCGCCGCCGGGCAGGACCACATTGAGGTCCCCCGGCTTGAGCCCTTGCGTCACATTCCTGCCGTGCACCTGCCGGTCAGGAAAAGCGGCGTGGAGCGCAAGGCTCACGCCGTCATAAATGCTGTTGATGCTGATTTCAGACATTGAACACCTCCCGCAAAAGCTGCTCCAGCTTTTTCTCCAGGACGGCGGGGGCCATCTTTTCCAGGTCCTGCTCAGACAGTGTGAGGAAATACTGCCCCGGCACCCAGCCCTTGCCGCCGGGTGTGCGGTGGCCAAACTCCACATAGCTGGCATAGGTGATGGGGTTGATGACCTCAATGTGGTAGTTGACGCCCTGCTTGTAGACGGGCAGGCCTTGGGCATAGGCGGTGCCGCTGCTGCCGCTCTGCTTGCCGGTCCAGCCCCTTCGCAGGGTGCCGCCCTTTTTGCCGCTTGCCTTGGGATATTGCCCCACAGGGGTGCGGGGGATGACCAGGGCCAGCAGCCGGGCGGCCAGCTCTCTGGAGGCGTCATAGCAGAATTTCTGCATATCCACGCTCTGGAGCTTTGCCATGTTGGTGCGGAGCTTTTGCAGTTGCTTATAGCTACATTGGCCCCAGCGCATTACGCCCACCCCTTGAAAAGCTCCAGCGGCACCTCCTGGTGATAGGTGAACACAGCGGACTTGCCGCTCCGCTCATAGTCTTTGGTGACCTTGTGCTGGGTGACAGTGATTTTTGACCCCTCCGGGATTTCCACGGAGGGGTCAATGTAGAGCACCACAGTCTGCACCACCTGGGCGGCCTCCTCAGAGGGGACCGTGCTGGTGATGGTCTTGTGGGAGATGCGGCAGGGCAGATTTTCCGCCAGGACACGCTCCTGGGGCTCCGTGCGGCCATTGGCGGGGTTGAGCGCCCCGTCCTGCACGGTGATGGTGGCCCTGCCCACCCAGAGGCTCTTTATGGCCTTTTCGTAGGCGTTCACCACTTAATCCTCCTAAAGGCCGCCAGGATGCTCTCCGGGGGGTGCATGAGCTGGTCCAGCAGGGCGTCAAAACGGGCCTCCGGGTTAGAGGCACCATCACTGGCCCCCGCCAGGGTGACAGACACGTCCCCCTCCGTGATGCTCTTGGCCGGGGCGGAGAAGTCAAAGCCCTCCACCCCGTCCAAAGCTCCAGCGGCTTTCTTGTCAAAGAGGAATTGCCCGGCCACCATGTCCACCAGCGTGTAGAGGAGGCCGTCCGGCAGCTCCCGGTGGTGGATGTTGGACAGGATGGCCACCCTGCACTTGCGGATCAGATACTCCAGGCCGGGCCGGTCCTCATCGGTGGCCTTATAACCCAGCATGGCCAGCCGGGCCACCACCTCAGCGTAGACATCCACCGGGCCGTCACCTTACCCTCTGGACAGGATGCGGCAGATGAGGATGGCCTTGTCAGCGATGTAGGAGCGGTCCTGCTCCTGGTCCTCACCAGAGTGCACGATGTCCCAGTTGGCACCGTTCTCCAGCTCCGCATCCGTGGGGGAGAGGGAGGCCTGGCTCTTTTTCTCATAGGAGATGCCAAAGGGCGCAAACACCTTGCGCTGGCGGGTGTAGAGGGTGTCCTGGCCGCCGTTGGTCTTGGGGTCACGGGCCATCTCATTGGGCACCTTGGCACCCAGGTCCTCAAAGCTGAGGACGCCCTCACCCAGGGTGTAGGTGGTGTAGAGAGTGCCCGGCACCACAAAGGCGTTTTCCTGGACCTCCCCGTCCCCAAAGTAGGGCTTGGCATCGTCCTTTTTGATTTCGCCGTCCTCGCTGCCCTCCGTGGTGACTTTCAGAGCGCCGGGGTCACCCTCAGCGGCGGGGAAATACCCATCCACGGCGGGCATCCCGTCATCCACCACCACCAGCTTGCCGCCCCAGGTGTAGAGGGACAGGTCACGGGTCATGCCGTCCTTGTCCGTAAACTTGAGAGCGGTGAGCAGGTTGAGGTTTTCCAGGTTGGTGGCCACGGTGGAGTGCATAAACACCAGGGCAAAATTCTTTTTGCGGTCACCGCAGGCCTTGGCGGTGGCGGTGTTGAGAGTGGTGGCCTGCATGGGGCCCGCCACCTCAAGGGTGTGCTTGGCCACAAAGGCCTGGCCCTGCTTGGAGGTCATGGAGAAAACGCCCTTGAGGATGGCCAGGATGGTGTCCTGGTCCACGTCCTCCCAGTAGTTGGCCACCTGAGCGGCCACGTTGTCCATGAAGTCCACACCGCCGGTGATGTCGTAGGAAAAGTCACGCTCCACCCATGCCTTGGCCCGGCCAATGACCACCACGCCCTGCTCAAAGGTCTTGGTGTTGGTGGCGGTGATGTCGGTCTGGCCGTCATAGTTGACGGCCTCCCCGTCCAGCAGGCCCCTCATGGCGATGCGGGCATAGGCGGTGCCGTCCTGGGAGCCCAGCACCGCCCGGATGTCCGGGTTGCCGGTCAGCACACGGGACTTGCGCATCTCATTGAGGCGCACACGGGGCACCCGGTCGGCCTTATACTTGAAAGCCTGGGGGTTAAAGCTCTTGGCATCAAATTTGTTGTCAGCCATTTCTATTCATCCTTTCTTTACTCAGTAGTTTTGGAGGTCTTGCGCTTGGTGGCCGCAGAGGCCGCCTTGGTAGGCACAGAGGCCACCGCAGGCTCAGAGGTGGGCGTGGACACGGTGGCGATGCTGGGCCCCTCAGAGGCCTCCAGAGAGGCCATGCTGGGGCCCTCCATGCCGGGGGCTCCACCGGGGACGGCCTTGGCCGCCACCTTATCCGCCACGGCGGTGATGAAAGTGTCATCCGCCTGGAGCTTGGTGGACACGCCGGAGGTGAGGGCCTCATTGGTCTTGAGCTTTTCAGCCAGGGCAGAGATGAAAGTGTCATCCGCCTGGAGCTTTTCGGCCACACTGCCCGCCAGCTCCTCCACATCTCCGCCCCCGCCGCCGGGGGTCACGTTGCTGGCCATAAACTGCACGATGCCCTCCAGGGAGGCGGGCATCTCCTTGACGTTCTTGCCGGTCAAGGCGCTGGCCAGGTTTTGCAGGGCCTCCTCCAGGGAGATGGCCCCGCTGGGCTTGGTGATGAGGCTTGCCATTGTATCACTCCTTTACTCAAGTTTTGCATCCGGGTTTTTGGCCAGATACTCCGCCAGCTCAGAGTAGGACATCTCAGAGGGCTTTTTCTCACCCTCCGGCTTGTGGTCCCCACCCTCGCCGGGTTTCCAGCCGTCCCGGTGCGTGGACGTATCGCCAGAAAAGAGAAAGTCCGTGGCGGCGTCCTTTTTCATGGCCTCCACTCTGGCGGTCAGGGTCACCGTGCCGCCAGCGGCGTCCTTGGACACCACCTTGCCGTCCTCAATCCGGGCATTTTTAAGAAAGTCCTCCAGCACCGCCCTCACGGCGGTGTTGTTGCGGGAGCCCATGGTGGTGAGCTCCGCATCCACGGCGGCCAGCAGCTTGACACGGGCCAGCTCTTTCTCATAGTTGGCCTTGTCCGTCTTGCTCTGCTGCTCCATCTGCTCAATCTGCTTTTTGAGGGCCTCATTGTCCCCGGTAGACTTTTTCAGCTCCTCAAGCTGCTTGGCGTAGGTCTTGGAGCTCTCAGTGAGCTGCCCCACCTGAGTCTCCAGCTCCGTGACCTTGGCGGCCTTGGTGTTGAAGTCCGCACGGGCCACAAAGCCCTTGCCGATCTCCTGAGACACCGCCGTGTCAATTTCGGGGGTGTACGCCGCCCCCAGGATGGTTTTGAGCCATTCCAGTGCCATGATGATTTACCTCCTTGTGTTGTTCCACTGTCCTTTTTCTCCGGCCAGTCCCGGTATTGTGGAGCCCCTTTTGTTATCCGCCGGGCCAGCGGTATTTGGGTATGAAAAAAGCACCACACCTTTTGGGTGTGATGCTTTAATCAACAAACTGGGGTTGCTTATCCGGCCAAGTAGTTGAGGAGCGCCTGCACCTCATAGGCCTTGGTGGTCATCTCTTGGCCAGGGCCAAGGCTATTGATGAGAAAATCAGCCAGAGCCTCATCATCCTCAGCGGTCATAAAGCTGTCATCTTGTGCATCATCTGGCACCTTGACGCCCGCCTCCCGCAAGAGGGAAAGCTGCTGTTTATCCAGTTTCATGCTTACCTCCATATTTCTTTTGGAGCCGTTTCCCCGTGCGCCAGGTGGTCACCACAGTGTCAGTGTCCGGGTTATAGGCCACCGTAGCATTAAAGCCTATATACTGCACAGAGGGCTCCTTGCGTTCATTGTATTTGATGTCAGTGATGTGCATGGGATGCTCCAAAGCATCAACGGCCTCTGATACTTTGACCACTCTTGAGCCAGCCTGGTCAAGAAAATGGTCCTTGATGGCCTTGACTTCCCGCCCGTCACTGGTTTTCACGCCAATTATACCATGCCACTCCGATGGTTGCAAGATATTGGCCTTTTTCCAGTCCTCAAATTTGGTGTCAGCAGGGACCTTGTGGGTGGTGCCGTCCGGGTTGCGGGTCCAGCGCTCTCCAATGCCCTCCATGTCCTCAAAATAGGGGCAGGTGCAGCACCGGCACCATGGATGGAATGGGGGAGCGGTGAGGCCCACCTGATACTCAGACATTTTGAACACTTTACCGTCCAGCGCTCCGCAGAGGGGGCAGGTGTCCTTGTCGAAAGAGGCCACGATCTTGAATTGTTCCACGCCCAGAGCGGTGAAACAGTCCTTTTGAGCGGTGCTGGCAAAATAGGCGCTCTCAGTCATCACCAGCCGCCCGGCCTTGGTCCTGGCCACCCCAAACTGCTTGGTGATGGCGGAGATGGCACGGTCCGGGGCCTCTCCCCGGATTATCATTTGCGTGAGGTTGGTGTTGACGCTGTTGACCAGGCTCTGCTTATTGGTCCAGCACCTATCACGGAAAGTGAGGTTGTCAGCGGTCCAGGGCCGGGAGAGGACCTTTTTGATGGTGTCCTCATTGAGGGCCTGCATGGTCCAGCCCACCCCAAGGCCCCGCTGGACCTCAAAGGCGGTGTGGTAGTAGCTGCCCTCATACATCCGCCGGGCGGCCTCATCCACAAAGTCAAGCTGATTGGCGTAGAGCACCTCTGCCTGCTGCTGGAGCTGGAGCTTGAGGGCGTCCAGCCGGGAGATGTGCACCCTGGCGCTGGCGTTCTCCAGCTCTTTCATCCAGGCCCCATCAAGGGCGTTTTGCTGGCCGTGGGCAATGTACTCTCCCACGGTCCAGTGGAACTCCGCCAGCTCATCACTGTTGAGCAGGCGCTTGGCATCCGCAAAGGTGATGCCGTTATTGTCTGCAAAGCGCTGATACCACACGGCCATCTGGCGCTCAATCTCCGCCTGGGCGGCGGCAAATTGGGCCTCCATGTTTTCCACATAGGAGTAGGACTGGTCCAGGAGGGCGTCCTCCATGCGTTTCATGCGCTGGGCCCAGTATGCGGCATTACTCTGTCTGGCCATCGTCCTCACCGCCCGTCACGGGAGGCGTGCCGCCGTCCTGGGGCGGATTATTGCCTCCGCCCCGGTTGGCCTCAAAGGCCGCCCGGTATGGATCAGCAGCAGCCTCCTCTTTCTCCCGCTTGATGCGCTCAAGCTCCTGCTCCGGGTCAGTGACCCAGGGGTGCATTTTTATGATGGTTTCATCGGAGAGGATGCCCACGGAGTTTTTGCAGTTGGTGATGGTTTCGCTCTCATTGATGAGCACGTCCCGGTCAAAGATGATTTTGACCTCAGCGCCGTCAAAATTGCCCTTGCCGGTGTTGGCCAGGTGCTTATTGACAAACCAGAGCAGCTCCTCCATGCTGGCCTGAAATTCCATCTCAATGCCGTTGGCGTCCAGGTCGATGTCACTATACATGCTCTGAATGTTCATCTGATTTGGGTTTCCGCTCATGCGGTCATCCTTGGCGTCATAGCCTCTGGCGTTCTCAATGATGGCGTCCTTGAGGAGGGCCAGCAGGGCCTTGTAGTTTTCGCTGTTGACCTCCAGGGTGAGGGTGTCCACCCCGCCGTCAGAGCCCTCATAGGAGCGGACCTTGACGGCCCCATAGGTGGCCAGGTTGCGGCGGAATTTCCCCAAGTCCTCCCCGTCATAGTTTTTGATGACCAGGATGGTGGTGTGGATGTCCTCCTCCATCTGATTGGCAAAGTTGGAGAGCACGCTGTTATAGGCATCCTGGAGGCACTTGATGCGGGAGAGGAGGGGCAGCTCATGGTGGGATGCCTTAAAGCATACCAGAGGGATGCGCTCCCAGTTGTAGCCCCGGACCTCCCCGGTGGCGGTGTCCGTTTCCATGATGTAGTCCCCGGTGTAGCCGTCCGGGTCCGGGGTGAGTGTGCCGTCATCCTCCCGGACAAAGCTGTCCACCCCGCCGCCGTGCATGACCTCCACCTTGACCACATCCTTGCACTGCTCCGTCTCATCGTATTCCTGGACCACATAGACGTGGATGGCGGCGTCCAGGATGGTGTGGTCAGCATCCGCCCAAAACGGGAGGACCTCATCCGCCGGAAAGCGCTTAAAGGCCAGCTCGCCGCCCTCATAGTAGGGATAGAGCCAGGCCTTGCCGCCTATCCAGGCACCCTCACCCACATTGCGGAGGGTCCGCCGGAAACGGGCCCCCAGCACCGTGGCCAGGGCCTCTGCATAGGCCTTGTTCTCAGCGTCAAAGGAAAAGGGGCGGCCAAAGGAGTAGTTGGTCTTTTGGTCCACCATCTTGGAGTATTGATTGTCCACCAGCCGGTTATTGGGCAGGTGGTGGAGCACCGTGGGCTTGCCCTCATCATCCAGGGCAATGCGCTCCCGGTGGAGGACGGCCTGGTCCCCGTCATAGTAGACCTCACCCGCAAGCTGCCGCTTGCGCTCCTCAGAGTGGAGCCATGCAGTGATCTCCAGCTCCAGAAAGCGCTTGTCCGTCATGCCCCGGCGGAAATTGGAGGCCACCCGCCCGGAGCAGTCCTCTCTCAAATTCAAAGTCACCATTGTGCTCACCTCACAGACATCCCGCCCGTTGCCAGGCGGCGTATAATTTCGGGCCTTGGATGGCCACCCAGTCCACCATCTCCTCACACAGCGGCCAGCAGTCCGTGGGCTGGGCGTTGACGCTCAGGCCGCTCTCATAGAGAAAAGCGTGGGCCAGCTCATGGCGGGTGCATTTCCGCTTGTAGGCGTCCAGGTCTTTCAAGCGGCTGGGGTCCTTGCGCTCTGCTGTCGTGTACTCTCGGACCACTATGGTCTTGGTGGAGGTGTCACAGTAGCCGTCACAGTCCTCCAGGCCGGGGTCCTTGGCCTTGGCCACATATCGCAAAGTGTAGGGGACGCCCAAAACACTGATTTTCACGCTTGCACCTCACTCAAAAACTGTAAAGCTCCGGCGCATAGACCTTGTGGACAAAATAGCGCACATCGTCCATGCTATGGTCATTTTCCTTGATGGGCCGGTCATCCTTGGCTTTTTCATCCCATCTATACATGCCAAACTCCCGGATGCAGTCCGTGCACCCGGAGCAGATGAAGATGTCCCCGCTCTGGAGGCGGGCGGCCACGTTGCGGATGCCGTCCACCACGGCGTTGGAGGCCTTTTCCACCCTAAAGCGCCCATGGCGGCAGATGGTTTCAATAAAGCTGGCGGCGGAGGGGTCCACAATGACCATGGAGATGTGGAGGTCACCGGCCAGCTTTTCCAGCTCCGCATAGTGCTCCTCATCGGTCCGCTGCCGCCCCTCCTTGCGGCTGTCAAAGTAATACTCCCGCATCCTGTACCACTTGCCCCCGGCCCGGCCCCAGAGGCCAATGCTGGTGGGGTTGACGGTGCCATAGTCGCAGGAGAGTATATAGCGGTCATAGGGCCTGGAGATTGGAGGCACCACATGAAAGTCTTTGTTGAACATGGTGTAAATCAGGCCCTCCGCCACCACCCAGAGGCCCCGGATGAAACGGTCATAAAACACCCCGGAGTATAGGCTCTCATAGCGGGCCTTGACTGCCGGGGAGAGGCTGAGGTTGTCATCCATGGTGAAATGGAGGTGGAGCATGTTGCGCTTGCCCGCCTCCAGGACCCAGTTGAGATAAAACCAGTGGGATGGCCCCTCTGGGTTGCAGTTAAACCAGAGAGTGGACCCGGCCACGGAGCACCGGGCGCAGGCCTGCTCCACAAAGGACCTGGGCATCAAGGCCACCTCATCCAGCAGGATGCCCGCCAGCGTGATGCCCTGGATCAGAGAGGCGCTGCTCTCATCCTTGCCGCCAAAGAGATAGAACGTGTTGACCCGCCCGGCGGCGCTCACGGTGATTTTGTTCTCAGAGCGGTGCTCCTTGAATTTGAACACCCCCGCCAGCCAGACGGGGAGGTTATTGGTGACATTGCGGCGCAGGCTCTCAATGGTCTTGCCGCAGATGGCAAAGTTTTGGCCCTCAAAGCGGGTCATGGCCCACATGGTAAAGCCCACCGTCATGGCCACCGTCTTGCCGGAGCGGATGGAGCCGTCACAGATGATGCCGTCATAGCCGTCAAAGCCGGGCCTATTCCACCAGGTCATGGCCAGGTTTTGCCGGGGGCTCAATCTCTGGTATTCCATCCGTGTCTATCTCCTCTCTGGTGCTCTGCTCTATCACCTCAAAAATGTTGTTTCCAGGCTCCTCCGTGCTGTTGCTCCTGGTATCAAAGACGCCCAGGTGCTTGCCCAGGAGCTCCAGGGCCCTCACCTTGTCATGCAGCTTGATCTTGACGCCCAGGTTGGCACTGTACTCAATGCCAGCTATGGCCGGGCGCTTTTGGGCGGGGACATCTTTTGTGGGCTTTACGCTGAGGAGCCCGGCGGCGTTGACCTCCACAAAGTCCGTGCCGTTGGCAAAAGCGATGGCGGCCAGCTCCTCCAGCACTCTCTCCTGGGTGATTTCCAGCTTGTCTTGGAGCTCTCCCCGGCGCTTTTGAATTTCAGCGGCAATGTTAGGTTTTGTCAGGTTTTCAGCCCCTATTGCTCTGGCGGTCTTTTCACTGTATCCCGCCCGGATAGCGGCGGCGGTGGCGTTCAAGTCCACCAGATACTCAGATACAAACCGCTTTTGCTTTGGCGTCAGCTTGGCCATGCTCACCACCCCATCACAGAAATAGAAAAAGCCGCCCCGGCTGGGGGCAGCTTGCGGTCAAATGCGCAGCGGCAGGGGTCCGGCTTTAGCTCCCATCACCCTGCCGCTGTCTAACCAAGGAGGTGTTGCTCATCTTGAGGCATACACCCGCAATAGCATTGTAGCACACACCCTTGCAACATGTGCAACATGTGCAACGTCATTCCTGCTTGATGTAACGGTAGCACAGCATCCGCACGTTTCCGGCGTTGTTCCCTCCGCCGATGCAGGCCGCCACCTGCTCCCAGGGGAGGCCATTCACAAAGCGATAAGTGAAAATCTGCCGGAGGAGGCTGTCATCAATGCTGGAGATGTAGCGCTCCAGCCTGCTCCGCTCATAGAGGCATTGCTGGTGCTTGGCCTCAATGATGCCCCGCAGGTCAGCGATCTCCGCCGCATAGGTGCCCACCTTGTCCACCACCCCAGGGGCGTGAGGCATCCCGGTGAGGACCTGGGCACCCGGCAGCGCCTTGAGCTCCAGCTCCCGGAGGCGCTGCTGGTCCATCTCAATCTCCCGGTTGAGCCAGTAAAGCTGGGAGAGCTCCTTGAGGGTCATGCGCTCAGTCATCGGCATCCTCCCAGGCCTCCGCCTGCTCGCCTCTCCAGACGGGCTTGCAGTTACCCGCCCCCATGAGGCACCCCACGGTGCACACCTTGCAAGGGTCCCCACCGGCCATGACAAAGTGCAGGTCCGCAATGGCCCGGAGGAGCCTGGCGTTAAGGGCCTGGGCCCCCTGGCTGGCCACCTCATAGTCCGCCTTGGCCTTGTCCACCATGGCCTCCAGCTCCTCCGTGGCCGCCCGCTGCCGGAGGTCCCGGATGACCTGCTGGTCCGCCTCATGCTGGATGGTCAGCCGGGCATTTTCCCGGATCAGCTCATCCACAAAAATCTGGTCCCCATTCAGCATCACGCTGGGGGCGCTCTTGATATATTCGCTCATGCCACAAACTCCTCCTTGATTTTCTTAATTCTGGCCTTGAGGGCCCGCATGACGGCCTCATGGGTGTCTGCTCTGTCCCGGATGGTGGCCATCACATCCTCATCCTGGCAGCCCTGCACTATCAGGTAGTGAATATAAACCTTGTCATAGGGTGAGCCCTGCCGCCACAAGCGGCAGTTGCCCTGGTCATTGAGCTCAAAGGACCAGTTGAGGCCGTACCACACCACATGGCGGCCCCCGGCCTGGAGATTGAGGCCATAGGCACAGCTTGCCGGGTGCACCAGCAGCACGTCCACCTCTCCGTTGTTCCAGGCCTCCTCATCCTCCACGCCCTTATACACCCTCACCCGCAGCTTGTCCCGGCGGCCCCGGTTGTACTTTTCCAGGCGCTCCAGGATGCGGTCACGGTCATGCTGGTAGCCGTAGAACGTCAGCGCAGGCTCCCCGTCCAGGCGCTCCAGCAGCTCCATGTAGGCGTCCAGCTTGCAGTCATGGACGGGGACCACCTGGCCCTCCGTGCCGTAGACAGCGCCGTTGCAGAATTGCAGGAGCTTTCCCACCAGGACGGCGGCGGTGGAGGCCGTGACCACGTTCTCATCCACCTCCAGCAGCAGGTCACGCTCAAACTGCTTATAGTCCCGCATGGCCTTGGCGTCCAGCATCACCGGCACCTCATGCTGGATGTTCTCCGGCAGTTGCAGGTAGTCCTCCGCTTTCATGGAGATGCAGATGTCAGAGATGGCGGACAGGACTGCCGCCTCAGCGCCGTCCTTGGCCTTATAACTGAAAATCTGGGTCCGGCTCCTCTGGTCCGGGTCAAAGTAGCGCTCCCGGTATTGCCCCAGGGTGGTCCCCAGGCGCTCCCCGCCGTCCAGGAGATACACCTGGGCCCACAGGTCAATGAGGCCCTTGGAGGACGGTGTGCCGGTCAGCAGGACCATCTTTTTGACAAAGCGCCGGATGCGGCGCATGGCCTTGAAACGCTTGGAGCTGGGATTTTTGAAAGATGTGCTCTCATCCAGCACCACCATGTCAAAGGGCCAGGCCTGCTTGAAGTAGTCCACCAGCCACTCCACATTTTCCCGGTTGATGATGTAGACATCCGCCGGAGTGCTCAGGGCCTTGATGCGCTTGGAGGCGCTCCCCAGCACCACGGAGATGCGCAGGTTGTGGAGGTGGTCCCACTTGGCGGCCTCCTTGCTCCAGGTGGCCTCTGCCACCTTTTTGGGGGCCACCACCAGCACCTTGCTCACCTGCCAGCGGAAATATTTGAGAACATTGACGGCGGAGAGGGTGATGACGGTTTTGCCCAGGCCGGGCCGGAGAAACAGGCCCACCGCAGGGTCCTCCACCACCCGCTGGATGCAGTAGGCCTGGTAGTCATGCGGGGAGAACTGCATCACTGAACACCTCCCGCAAAAATTCCTTTACGGCGTCCAGCCCATAAAGCACCCGGACATCCGCCCCCCGCTTTTCCATCTCACTCCGCTGCCACCGCTGGAGTTTGGCCAGCCGCCCCACCTCCGTCTTGAGCTCCACAAAGATGGTCCTCCCATCCGGCAGGATCACCAGCCGGTCCGGCACACCAGGGTTGCCGGGTGACACAAACTTGTAGCAGAGCCCTCCGTGCCGTTTTACCTCCCGGACCAGGTGGGCCTCTATGCTGCTTTCTTTCATCGCTTGCCTCCGTTTCCGGGGCGCTCGTTTTCGGGCCATTTGTAACATTGCAACATCATTTCTATAATTTCTCGCGTGTAGGCGGATTAGAGAGTTTATATTTTCTCTATTCTCTCTAAATCCTCTATTTTTCTACTTAATAGAAAATAAATGTTACAATGTTACAAAATGCCGTAAAGCCTTGCGCCCCAAGGGTTTCCGCCGTTACATTGACTGTAACATTGACTGTAACATGTTACAATTACCAGATTTTTACATGTTACATTTTCCGGCCAATGTAACGGCAATGTTACACCCAATTTTTTACATGTTACACCCATTTTCTGGTAAATCCACGCTGGGCTCCACAGTAGCCGTAGCGCATGACCTTGGCTGCTCTGCCCCAGTCCGTGCAGGCCTCAATGATGCTGTTGATCTCAGCGGTGTCTGAGTAGCGGATGTCCTTTTGCCTGCCGTCCAGGGCCTCACACCACACCTCAAGGGCACACACCCGGTCACGGTCCACCAGCTTGACCTCACCCTGGACACCACCGGCCCAGAACATCCGGCGGCGGTCAAGGGGCCATTTCTGCCAGTCCTCCGGCACCTGCCGGGCAATGAAGTCCAGCACAATGCCCTCCCTGGTGCTCACCTCACGGTGCTCCTCCTGCTTGACCTTGGCGGCGGCCTCCAGCTCATCCCGGAGGTATAGGGGCTCTCCCGCCTGCCAGCGGACCACGGCCTCCGCCCAGAGCTGGTCAACCTCTCCGGCCAGGTCCGCCCACACGCTCTTGGTGATGCGGCCCTTGCCCACGTCCACGGGCCAGAAACGGCGGTTGCCGGTGCGGTCCTGGAGATAGTCCCCGGTGTTGGTGGTGCCAAAAAAGACACAGCAGCGGGGGAGCTCCTTGACGTGGCGGCCATAGGCGGCCCGGAAACGGTCATTGCGCAGGCTCAGAAACTGCTTGATGCGGGCAATGTCCGTGCGGCGGAAAGCGTCCAGCTCCGCCACCTCCACCAGCCAGACGCCCTGGAGCAGCTCAGAGGCCTCCTTGCCCTCAAAGGTGCGGATGCTGTCATTAAACCAGCCCTTGCTCATGCGGTCCAGCAGCGTACTCTTGCCTATGCCCTGGGGCCCGGAGAGGATGAGCATGTTGTCATACTTGCTGCCGGGCACCATGGCACGGGTCACGGCGGCGGCAAAGGCCTTGCGGGTCACCGCCCTGGTGTAGGGGCTGTCCTCCGCCCCCAGGTAGTCCACAAAGAGGGTGTCCAGCCGGGGCACACCGTCCCAGTGGAGGCCCCGGAGGTAGTCCTGCACATCATTGAAAGCGTGGGCGGTGGAGTGCAGGGAGAGCGCCCCGTCAATCTTGCCGTTGCCGGTGATGTGGTAGATGCGCTCCATGTACCAGTAGAGGCCCTCATTGTCATTGTCATCCCAGAGGCGGCGCTGGGTGCGCATGTCCCATGGGAGAGCGCCCAGGACCTCCCCACGGCCCGCAAAGCGATTGAGGGCAAACTTGCCCTTGAGCAGCGGGTCATTCTCCAGGATGATCCAGACGTTATCAATGGTAGCCTTGGGGAGGCCCGTCTGATTGTTCACGGCCAGCTTGGTCATCCAGTTGGCCGGGTCCTCACCGTTGGTGGCCTCCACACCGTCAAAGTCCTTGATGGCGTCCTCATAGCGTTCCTTGCTCATAAGGGCGGCCACATCGGCATCCGCCACGGCCAGCTCACACATGGCCCGGTAGCTGGGGAGCCGGTTGGTGGGCGTGCCCGGCTGGGCCTCATCGTCACGATCCCCAAAGCGGTGCAGGCGGACCAGGTCAAAGGCATTGACCAGGCGGCCACTGCATGGGTCCGTGGCGTGGTGGGAATAGAGGAATTTGCCGTTGTCATAGATGACAGCGCCCCCGGTGGTGGAGCCGCCCAGGTAGGTGTAGCGCCCAGGCGTGCCGTCCACCGGCTCATAGATGCCGGGGAGCAGCTCATCCATGGCCCGGTAGATGTCATAGGTGCGGCAGAAAGCGCCCACCACACCGCTCTTGGCCTCCGGGTCACCCTGCTTGACGGCCAGCTTGGGGAGGCTCAGAGCGCCCGGCACCTGGGGCCAGAGGGTGCAGTCCCGCCAGTCCTCATATTGGCCCAGGAGGCCCGTGGCGCACAGCAGGGGCTTGTCCCGCCACACATAGATGTATTGGCTGTCAGAGCAGCAGGAGGGCCAATACATGAGCCTGGACACCTCAAAGGTGGTGGGGTCCATGAGCTCCATGCCGATATAGGCGGCCATCTTGCGGGCCAGGGGCTCATACTCATCCGCAGACACGGTGCGGTCCAGCGGCAGGAGTACCCGCAGGCGGGGAGCCGCCGGGCTATGCTTGCGGGTGGAGTAGATGCAGTAGCCGCAGCCCAGGGCGTCCACCCGGCGGAGCACATCATCTGTGCCACCGGCGGGGATGTTGTCCAGGTCCAGGGTGAGGATGTCCCTGCCGGTCACATTGTTGGCCTTGCGCCGGGGCCCTGAGAGGGTCCCGGCCATAAAGCCGCCCACGTCCTTGAGGTCATCCTGCTGGGCCTTTTTCATGTTGAGATACTCAGCCAGGGGCTCCGTGCCTCTGGCCGGGGTCTGGAGCCGGGCCCACAGCTCAGAGATGAGCATGGTCTGGGGCGTCCAGTTTACGGCCCGCCGGTTATTCCCGGCGGAGATGGTTATTTTTCTGTCGTGTTGCATGTGCATGATGGCGGCACCTCGCATGAGTTGATGGGGATTTTGTGCCATTGCTTGCAGTGCTGGGTGTAAAGGGTCAAGAGAGGCTGGGGCCTGCCCGTGTAGGCATTGGGGACGGGCCGGGTGTCACAGTGCCCGGCCCTGCCCTGGAGGTCCTCCAGGGGCCTCCAGTGGCCGCAGGTGAGGCAGCAGCGCCGGGTCACCTTGAGCCTCCACCAGGCCACGGCCCTGGCCTTAATGGCATAGGTGGTGATGTGGATGATCTGCCGGAGGTATGTGTAACGGCGGACCCGCTTGCGGATGCGCCGGATGTCCGGGGTCTTGTAGCAGTCAGCCATGGTGTCCTCCTCTATGAGATTTCATTTTGCCAGGCCTCCACGTCCACGCCCAGCTCCTTGAGCTTGATGCGCTCCGGGTAGATGTCATCTATTTGGTAATACTCCCGCATCCGCCGGTGCTCCTCAGCCATGGCCAGGTAGAAGTCATGGAGGCGCTTGGGGCCAAAGCCCAGATGGCGGTGCAGGGTCCAGAGCACCATTGTGTCAAGGTCCAGGGCCAGCCGGGCATCCGCCTCCATGCACTGCCGGTTGATTTCCTCCCGCATGGCGGTGACCTGGGTGGGCGTCATCCGGCCAAGGTCAGAGAGCTTGATGTTGACAGTGGGCTCTTTAGGTGGGACGGGCAGGCCAGCCTTGGCCGCCCGCCTCCGTTGCGCTCTGTTCATCTATGCCGCCGGGGGCAGCGCCCGGCCTCCTCAGTGGGTTGCCAGTCCTCCACCACGATGACAGGCCCCTCCGGGCGGTCATCACAGATAAAGTCCCCGTCCCCTATGTATTGGCAATTCTCGCACATGCCGGGGTCACAGATGCGGGGCTTTTCCTGCCGGGAGTAGCGCTTGCGCCGTTTCCTCATGCGGGCCCGCCTCCCTCCGTGGCGATCTCTCCGGCACAGGCCGCATAGCCTGCCAGGTCCACAAAGCTGTCCGCCTTGACACCGGCCTTGATGCGGGCCACCTTGAGCAGGGCCATCATCATGGCCACATCCTTGGAGGTGAACGTGACGCCCATGTAGGCGGTCCAGAGCTTGCCGATGAGGGCAAAGCTGTCCTCCGGGGTGCCGTAGTCCTCCTCACGCTCACCGCAGACACAGACACGGGCGGCCTCTAAAATCTCAGCTCTTTTCATGGGGCACCTCCACCTTGATGTCATCGAAAACCACGGGGACAAGCTCCTGGAAACGGCGGAGCAGGGGGATGGCCACCTCCCGCATCTGGGGGTGGGCCGCAGGGGCGGTGCGCAGCTTGAAAAAGTGCCGCCATTCCCGGAGATTGGCCGTCATCACCACCTCAGTCTTGAGGCTGTTGGGGAGGACAGAGCGGGCCTCCTGGGGCGTGGCCCCGGCGGCCAGCAGGGCCATGTAGCGCTCCTCAGCCGCCTCCATAGCAGCTTTCCAGATGAAAAACTCCGGGGAGTGGACGCCCCAGAAACAGGGCTTGATGACGGTGATCTCATTGCCAAAGCCGTCTTTGGAGTAGTTGCAGTAGCGGGTGCTCTCCTGGCAGTAGGAGGCCAGGCGGTGGCGGACAATCTCATGGGACACGCCCCGGTCCACCACAAACTTGACGGTGATGCTGTCATGCTCCAGCACGGCCTCATGGCCACGCTTGATGATGCCCGCCACAAAGGACTGGGCAGAGGTGCCCGTGATGCGGGCCTCAGACTTGTAGCACACCCGGCCACAGCGCTCAATGTGCTGGAGGATGGTGGCGCTGTCCACGGGGCTGAGGATTTCAAAATAGGGCGTGGTGATTTTCATGCGCTTAACTCCTCTCTGATTAGGTGGGAGCAGTTGGCCAGGACCAGGGCCTTGGCCACGATGGGCACCACACTGTTGCCGATGCGGGCCACCTGCTCCTTGATGGGGTAGGGCTTGCCCTCGCTGTCATGGGTGATGATGTAGTCCGCCGGAAAGCCCTGCATGAGCTTGAGCTCCGGCTCCGGCTTGAGCATCCGCAGGAAAATGTCCTTGAGGATGTATTTCTCCCCGTCCAGCTCCAGCACCACATTGACCAGGCCAAAGCGGTCTTTGGTGGTGATGGTGGCTAAGGGCTCCTCAATGGCCTGCCCGCATCCGTTGCCATAGTATTTGATGAGGAAAGCGGACACCAGGCCAAAGTGCCCCGGTGAGGTGGTAATGGTGTGGAGCGGCTCCTGGCATCCCTGGCCGGTGCCGGTCTTGTAGAACTTGGTTATAAAGGCGGTCACCAGGCCATATCTGTTGCTGGTGTCAATGGTCTTGATGGGATCAGTCAGGAGCTGCCCCCGTGCGTCCCCCACCTCAGTCTCTCCGTGGTACTGGATGAGGAAAGAAACGGCCTCTTTGTTGTTCAGAATGTAGGGGGCGGGGTTATCCACCACATACTTGCGGTAGCCATTGGCAATGCGGCGCATGGTGGCATCCGCCAGCGGCTTGGGCCGGTTGAAGATGGATTTTCCCAGGTCCGTCCAGTCAATGAAGTCACCGCAGGGGACCCACTTTTTGAGGCCGTGGCCGCCGGTCTTGCTATGCGATGGCACCGGCCAGGAGATGGGGCGCTTGTCCAGTCTGAAAACTGCATACCAGCGTTTCCGTGTGGTGGGCGCTCCAAAGTCAGCGGCCACCAGCTCCCGGCTCTCAAAGGTGTAGCCCAGGTCACACATGGCCTTTATGAATTTGTTGTAGTCCTCCCCGGCACGCTCCTTGATGGGCCTGCCGCTGTCATCCAGGGGCCCCCACTGCTGGATTTCCTCCACGTTCTCCATGATGATGACCTCCGGCAGGATGGCCTTGGCGTGCTTGTGGACGGCCCAGGGGAGGATGCGGAGCCCCTGGTGCCGGGGTTGTCCGCCTTTTGCCTTGGAGTGACTGGTGCAGTCCGGGGAGGCCCACATCAAATCAACCTTTCTGCCTGCCACATATTTCTGGAGGTCCACATCAAAGATGTCCTCCGTGAGGTGCAGAGTGTGGGGGTGATTGACCTTGTGGATGCGGATGGCCTCCGGGTCATGGTTGATGGCAATGTCAATGGGGCGGTTGAGGGCCATCTCAATGCCCTTGCTGGCTCCTCCGCCGCCCGCAAAACAGTCAATAATCAATCCGCTCATGCGGGTCCTCCTATCAGTTGATTTTTCCAGTGGAAAAAAGGGTGTTGTCCGGGTGAAAGCCATGCCGGGCAAGGTAGCGCTCCGCCTGCATCTCCTGGGTAAAGGTGCGGCTCTTGCGGCGCTGCCTGTCACGCCCCAGGACCACGGTGGAGCCAATGCCCTTGATGACCCACTGAAACTTGCCGTGCTTGGTGACGCCGTTGTAGTAGACAGCCTCACCCTTGTCATTTGCCATGCGCATGGTCTTTGCCTCCTTGGTCAGTCTTTTCTAAAGAATTTCCCCACCCAGCCGTCAGCATTGAGGGGCAGGTCCGGGGCCCAGGGGATGGGCTGGCGCATGATCTCACAGACGGTGGCCAGCATGGTGTCATCATCCGCCCAGGGCTTGATGTCCACCACCACCTCATCATGTATGTGGAACACCACCGGCAGCCCGGCGGCCTCCAGGCGGTCAATGGCCCCGGCCAGGGCGTCACGGGCGATGGCCTGCACCACGTTCTCCACTAGCTTGCCCCCATAGGTTTCAATCTGTTTCCAGCGCTTGGTTTTCTGGTCCATGCCCATGTAGGCAATGGAGGGGCGGCCCCATTCATTCTGGCCAATGCTGGGGCTCACATAGTAGAGCTTGCGGCCAGAGGGGAGCAGGATGGTGAAACAGTCCACGCCCTGGTTATAGTCAAACTCACGGGAGAGGAGCAGGCCATTGAGGCCCACGCTGCCGCCCTCCGTGATGACCTGCACAGCGGCGTTGTCCATGCTATACCACAGGTCACGGATGCGCTTGTTGGCCTCCCGCCAGCGGGTCACGATGTCCGGCAGGTCCTCCTCCGGGATGCCCATGTCCAGGGCCCCCATGTTGATGAGGGCCCCGGTGCTGCCCTGGTAGCCCAGGGCCAGCTCCGCCACCTTGCCCTTTTGCCGGAGGGAATACTCCGGGTTGCCCTTTTTGATGAGCTCAATGGGCACCCCAAACATCTGGGAGGCGGATGCCTCATAAATCTTGCCATGGGTGCGGAACACCTCAAGCCGCCACTGCTCTCCGGCCAGCCATGAGATGACACGGGCCTCTATGGCGGAAAAGTCAGCGTCAATGAGGACGTGCCCCTCCGGGGCCACAAAGGCCGTGCGGATGAGCTGGCTGAGGGTGTCAGGCACGGAGCCATAGATGGCCTTGAGGGCGTCCAGCTTGCGGTCACGGACCAGCTCACGGGCCAGGGCCAGGGGCTCAGTGTAGGTGCGGGGGAGGTTTTGGACCTGGACCAGACGCCCGGCCCATCTGCCGGTGCGGTTGGCCCCATAGAACTGGAGCAGGCCCCGGACCCGGCCATCCGGGCACACAGCGGCCTCTATGGCGTCATATTTCTTGGTGGAGGTCTTGCCCAGCTCCTGCCGGATTTCCAGCATCCGGCGGACGTGGGGGCTGTTGCCGTCCTTATTGAGCAGCCGGGCCACGGTGTCCTTGCGCAGGTCACCCAGCTCCTCACCCATCTCCTCCTCCAGCCAGCGGGTGAGCTGGCCCACGCTGTTTGGGTTGTCCAGCTTGGAGAGGGCGGTGGCCTCCTGCATCAAGCTCTTGCGCACGGTGTCCCCCAGGTAGAGGGCCCCCTGCACAAAGTCCA
Source organism: uncultured Oscillospiraceae bacterium (assembly GCA_947629245.1). GTDB lineage: Bacteria > Bacillota > Clostridia > Oscillospirales > Oscillospiraceae > CAJOIG01. The sequence continues at coordinate 46,403 of CANRDC010000008.1, forward strand.
TGTCCACGGCCACGCCACGGGCATTGATGATGAGGTCAATCTCCCATTGCCTCTGCACCCAGTCCGGCACGGGGAAAGCGGAGAGCCTCCGCTCAATCTCCATCTCTGTCACCATGTCCTGGGCGTTGTACTCCTTGAAAAGCTGCCATTTGGCGGGGTCATGCTGGGGGAGGTTGCGGGTGCGGCCCCCGTTGGCCTTGGAGGGGGCGCAGGGGGTGCAGAAATAGCGGATCAGGGCCTTGCCGGTGTTGAGCTTGCGCTTGTCCTCTGCCAGCCCCAGGGCCTTGCCGGTGGCGTCCAGGCCTGCCGTGTAGCCGCAGTAAAGCCCATGGAACATGGTGCACCGCCACTGCTCCGGCGGCAGCCAGCCCAGAAACTTGGACAGGCAGCCCCACTCAAAGGGGGCGTTGTATGCGTGCTTGATGTAGTCTGGAGAGGTGAGGGCCTGGACAAGCCACGGGGGCAAGTGCTCCCCCGTGGCTATGTCAATGACTTGGACCGGGGCACCATCCAGACTGTACCCAAAGAGCAGGATGGCAAAGTCCGGGGAGGATATATACTTTTGAGCCCCGGCCTTTGCGATGGGTACGCTTGAAAAAGTCTCAAGGTCAATGCTGAGGTGGTGCATGGTGTCCTCCTATCACATGGGCAGGCCGGTGATGGGGTTGATGCCGTTGTTCACGGCCCAGGGAGGGCTCCCAGCGCCCGCAGGAGCGGCGGCAGGGGCCACAGGAGTGGTGGGGTAGGCACCGGCCACGGGGGCCGCAGAGGGGGCACCGTAGGCCACAGGAGCGCCGGGGACAGCGGGGTTGGTGGCGGGCATGGCGCCGATCCCGGCAAAGTCAGAGGCAGCGGAGGCGGTGCCAGCCAGGGGCTCCCCGTCACGGGTCTTGAGGACGTTGCCCAGGCCACAGCCCACGCCCTTGTTGCCGCTGTTGGAGTAGCCAAAAAAGCGGATGGTGACACGGGCATACATGCCACTGTAAATGTCCGCCGGGGAGAGCTCACAGGTGATGTTGTCGATGCCCACCACCTGGGGCTTGTTCTTGGTGCTGGCGGTCATCACCCAGTGGCCCTTGCACTCATCGCCAAAGGGCACGCCGGAGGGGCGCACACCGTCCCCGTCATAGATGGGCACCCGGAGCATGGGGGGCCGGGCACCGTTCCACACCTTGCTCACGGCGTCATTGGCGGCGGACTGGATGGCGGCGTCAATGTCAGCCTTGGTGGCCACGTCCGTCTTGGGGATGAGCAGGGTGACGGAGTATTTGGGCTCCCCGCCGGGCTGGGCGGCCCTGGGGGTGGTCAGGTTGGCATAGGACAGGCGGACCTCACCGGTCAGCACTTTCATGGGGTCATTCTGATACATTGCAGTAATCTCCTTTTCATAAATTCATTTGGTGTTTAGTATCAATCCAGAGCTCCTGGATTTTCACCCATTTGTCATGGAGGGCCTTGGAGCGCTTGACGGCGCTGGTGAGCTCCTCATTGTGGGCCTTGACGGCAGCGGCGGCCTCAATCTCCTTGCGGGTCCGCCGCCGGGCGGGCTTTTCGATGAGCCGCCAGCCGTCTTGGTATTCCTTGGAGGCCTTGGTCCAGGCCTCCTTGCTCTCCGCCACCTGGTCCTCAAGGAACTGCCCCACGGTGTGGATGGCCTCCTCATTCTCACTGGCCCAGCCGGGGTGGAGAGCGATGCGGAAAATTTTGTTGATGTTCTTGAGGGGCAGGATGTGGAGCTGGGGCAGGCAGAGGTGGAGGTGATAGTCCCCCTGCTGGATGTGCACCGTGTCCATCATGTGGTGGCCACCCCGGCAAAGTCAGTGGCGGCGGGGTTGTAGGGCTCCCGCTTGTCAGTGGCCAGGGCCAGCGTGGGCTTGCCCAGGGGCTTAAAGACAAAGCTGCCGATCTTGGCCGCAAACTCCGCCTTGCCCATGAGTTTCTCCAGCTCAGAGAGGCTCTTGGGCTTGCGGTCATACACCAGGGCCTCATCATAGCCAGCCTCAATGATGGCCTTGAGGGCGGCATCCTGGTCCGTAAAGGTGCGGTTGCTCCGGCCCGCCACCAGTTTCCAGCCCTCAATGGGCTTGCCATCCAGCAGGGTCTTGGTGGCGTATTCCTCCAGGTCTTTGTACCACTGGAGGAGATGCTGGCCACGGATCAGGAGCTCACCCACCTCCGCATCTGAGAGGAGCGGGTGGACCATATTGCCATGGGGGCCGATGTGCCCCGCCTCCTGGGGGACCAGCTCCCCCGGCTGGACCGTGCCAAGGGGCACACAGTCCTTGAAGTCCTCCAGGGCGGTGTTGATGTTGGCACGGGCCCGGCACTGGGCTTTGCCCCGGCAAAAGCGGCAGTGGTCACCGGGGACAAACTCCCCCAGGCCTGCATAGGCCTTTTGGGCGATGGGCCGCACGCTGTCACCCCATGCCAGCAGCTCTGCCACGGTCACCTCATCGGTGGTGTAGCTGTCAAGGCGGGGCTGGTCAATGGACATGCGGACCCGCTTGATGGTGTCCCCAAAAATGGGGGCGTAGCGCTTGAGAGCGCCCAGGGCATAGAGCCGCATCTGGGGGTTGCCCACGGCGGACACGGGGACGCCCTTGCCGTGCTTGTAGTCCACGATGTTGAGCACGTCACCGCCGATGATGCAGCAGTCACAGGTGCCAAAGCCCTCCGGCACATACTCAGAAAAATCCACCTTGACCTCCACCGCAATGGTGGGGGTGGTGTCATAGCTCATCACGATCTCATCAATGTGCTCCAGGTAGAGGTCAGAGGTCTTGTCCATCTCCGGGGAGTAGAGGGGGTCCTTTTTGAGCTTATTGAGCCGGGTGGTGTAGGAGCGGGAGCTCATGGTGGTGGATTTCTTGAGCACCTTGAGCTCACAGATGGCGTGGGCCAGGCGGCCCTCCTCCGCATAGTCACTGGTGCGCTCCGGCAGCCCCTCCTCAAAGCGGGGGGCCGCCGTGCACTTGAGCCAGCGGGAGGCGGAGCTTGCGGAAAGCAAGGCGTGTTTCTCAGGAGGCATGGGGCACCTCCATCAAATCTGAGCGCCCAGGGCCCGGAGCTCAGTGGCAAAGGTGCCATACTGGGTGGGCTGGAGCTGGGTGACAGCGGCGATGCCATACTTGCCCAGCAGGGCCAGCAGGGCGTCCATCTTGCCCATGTCCACCAGGGCGGCACCGGCACGGGCGATCTGGTCCAGGGTGTAGGCGGGCGGCGTGGCCGTGGGCACGGCGGGGGCCGGGTTAGAATGGGAGGCAGCAGTCTCCGGGGCAGGCGTGGGGGCCTGGGGCGTCACAGGGGCAGGGGTAGGGACTGCCGCAGGGGCAGGGGTAGGGTTTACCACAGGCACCGGCGTGGGGGCCACAGGAGCCGCAGGAGCGGCGGGAGCGGGGCCGGGCATGGTGGTGGGCACCGGGGACACGGGAGCCGCCTGGGGCACCACAGGGGCCGCAGGAGCGGCAGAGGGCCGGGGCATGTCCGGCGTGAGGATGGTGGGGTCCACAGCGATGGCGTCAGCCAGCTTGGAGATGGCGGCGGCCAGGTCCGGGACCTCAATCTTGATTTTCATTTCCAGCATTGCTATAATCCTCCTTGGTATCGGTTTCTTGGCAGTCGCAGCGCTCTCCGGGGTCAAGGTGAGCGCCACAGTGGGGACAGGTGCGGTAGTAGGGCATTGTCTCAATCCTCCAAAATGCTTGTCCAGCGTTCAAAGGCCTCCATCACTTTGCGGGAGTGCTCTGTCTGGTAGATGCCAGCGTCCCAAAGCCTCCGGGCACCCGTGGGGCCGTTATTGTAGGCCATCACGGCCAGCTCCGGGTCCCCGTAGGCCTCAAGCTGCTGACCTATCATGTAGACACCGGCCTCAATGTTTCCGGCGTAGGTGAGCGGGTCCATGCCCAGGTCCTTGAGCCAGGCGTGATTGATTTTGTTGATCTGCATGAGGCCATAGTCATTGGTGGAGCTCTGGGCATCCGGGTCAAAATGGCTTTCCACCTCCGCAATGGCCAGCGCCAGCGCATAGGGCACGTTGTAGCGCTCACAGCAGTCCTGCATGATGTCCTGGAGCTCATAGCTCAGGAGCCGCCCCTCACTCACGATGTCATCACGATGCCGGACCGGCTCCGGGGTGCTCTCAGGTGCAAGCTGGGAGCCCTCTGGGGCCGGTGCCTCACTCTGGGGCACCGTGGACACGGTGGGGTCTGCCGGGGCCGCAGGGGGCTCCACAGAGGGCCCAGCGGCAAAGATGCGGCCCACCAGGCACCCCACCAGACAGCCGATGAGGAAAGCGGTGCCCAGGAGCACCAGGAGAGCGGTGAGCCGCTCCCGTGCCTGGCGTTGACGTGTACGCCGGGCGTCAATTCCTTGGGCGGTCATGGTCAGGCCTCGCCGGTTGACACCCGGCGGCGGATTTCGTCCAGCATCTCTCTGATGGAGAACTGGGCCAGGGCCTTGGTGATCTCCTCCGGCTGGATGCCGTCAAGCTCAACGGAGTGGTGGGAGGAAATGAGGAAAGCGGGGCGGGACCCGTAGGTGTAGCCGCAGTAGCCGTTGTAGACATCGCCATCGGAATTCAAGCCCGCCACCCATTCGTCATCATCGTCCACCTCTGGGGTGCTCCAGGGGGTGGCCAGCCACTCCCAGCTCTCCGGCTTGGGCAGGATGGCGTGGTACTTGCGGACCTCATCCAGGGTGAGCGGGGCGGCCTTGCACTTGCAAAAGCCATATTGCTTGCTGCCGTTGACGGCGGTGAGGTCCACGATGCGGGGCAGGACCTCCTCCGGGTGGTTTTCGGTCAGGGCCTCCAGCCAGGGGCCGTTGAGGTGGTCCATGAGGGTGCTCTTGGCAAAGTCATTGTCCGTGCCAAAGGGCTTTTGGACCTGATTGGTGGCCAGGAGCAGGGTGCCGTCCGTGCGGTGCTCCAGCACCAGGCAGGGCTCCCCGTGGAACTTGATGAGCTGGCCGGGGGCGGCGCTCAAAACAGGGGTTTTCATGCGGTGATCCTCCTTTGTGTTAATCATCCAGGTCATCCGGCGGCTCAATGTCAATGAGGTTTTCCGCCTGGGTGATGATTTCAGAAACGATGTAGCGGATGGACAGGCCCGTCTTGGCTTTCAAGCGGCGGACCACTTTCTCCGCCTCCGGGCTGAGGCGTACAACGCCCAGGCACTCATTGGAGACGGCAGGGGCCTTGAGGACAATGGGGTTGCTCATAGGGTGATTTCCTCCTTTGGTTAGATGGAAGTGATGCGGGTGGTTTATGCCCCGGCAGCCTTGCGCCCCCTCCGCTCAAAGGCCTGCTGGACCCTGAGCTGGGCCAGGTCAGCATCATAGCGCAGGCGCTTATTGGGGAGCCTGGTGCCGTCCCGTCCTCTTTTGAGCTCCGTGTATAGGCTTGAAAGCGGCCAGGCCACCGTGTTTGCAATGTCCTTGACGGCGGTGCCAGCCTCCCACAGCCCTTGGATTTTCAGCCGGTCCGCATGGGAGCGGATGGTGTAGTCTGCCATTGGTTTCACCTCCTTGTAGCAGGCATAGGTGGTATATGCACAAGCGGCAGGGCCGCATTGTGACCTAATTGGTGGGCGGTCCGGGCTTGTAGCGCTTGAACTCCTCATAGAGCTCTTGCCGCCGGGCCTCCGTGATAAAGTCAAGCTGCCGGGCCAGGTCCAGGGCTCCGATGTGGGACCAGTACCAGGCCAGCTTGGCCTCCGGGCTCTTGGCCCGTCCGATCTCCCGCACGGCCTCCTCTTTCATGGAGGCAAGGCGCTTTTCCACGTCCAGGTCCATGTCTTTCCAGGAGGCCCCGCAGGTGGGGCAGTAGGTAAAGGGCGGGGTGAAAGTCCCGCAGACGGGGCACAGCTCCCCGTCCTCAATGGGGTAGAGGTCCACGGTGTCACCCGCCGGGGGCTCATCCAGGTCATAGAGCCCATTGCCGCCCACCGTGCTCTCAGAGCAGTTGAGCAGGATGGCGTAGTGATTGCACCAGCGCTGGCCGTCCGCATAGCGGAGGGCCTCCTCAACCTCTCCCAGGGTGAGCTGGCCACGGGCCTTGGACACACGGACCATAATGGTGTCATGCCGGTCATAGGCGTGCTCAATCTTAATGCCACGTTTCATGGCGTCCTCCTTGGTGCCCTCGTTACCTCCGGGGCGGGCCGGTTATTATCTGTACTGGGCACACAAGAGGCCGCAGATGGAGGTGGGCAGGTCAAAGGGGATGCCCCGGAGCTCATTCACCTTGTCAATCATGGCGGTGATGCCCGCCAGCATCCAGACATCCACGTCCTGGGCCGCATCGGTGAGGATTTCCACAGCACGGATGGTGTCTTTCATGCAGTCCATCATCACCTTGGCGTTGTTCTCAGCGGTGCACACCATCATCTTGAGCTCCCCGGAGGGGTTGGCCTGCATGGCCTTGACGGCGGCATCCTCCTTGGCCTTGTTCTCCAGCTCCTTGACATACTCCACGGTGTAGTAGTAGGTCAGGCGCTGGAGCCGCTTGGCCACGTCCTGGCGCTGCTCCATGGTGGCCTCACTCTCCTGCTCCTTGGGCTCCTCAGTGGCCTCCGCAGCGGGCTCCTCAATCCACACGTTGATGGTCTTGCCGTTGCTCAGGTTGACCTCCAGGCGGTTGCCCAGGTCACAGATGTAGTCATAGTAGTGGCCGTCTGCCGTGCTCCGGTAGATGGGGTAGCCCGCCCGGCTGGTGCTGCTGAGGTCCTGCTCATAGTCAGTGGGGAAAATCTTGTTGACCTCATTCCAGGCCTGCTCTTTACTGGTGACTGTCATTTTGGAGCCCTCCTTGGTGGTATAAAAAAATTGAGTTGAACGGTGGAAAGCTGTCGCTTTCCGTGTTCAACTCAATTATAGTGGGCAGGTACCGGCAGCGTGTCTAATAATACTACCACCTATACCCCCGGCACCTCCGGCGACAGCGAGGTCAAGGTTGACGAAAACGGCACCATCACCGGCACACTTGGCACTGGTGGCAATATTACCACTGAAGCTGGCGAATACACCACCGACGACAGCGCCAAATTTACCGCTGACAATAAGGGCAACGTGACCCTCAACGAGGGCTCCATCAAGACCCCCGCCGAGGGCGGCAGCGTGACAGTGTCCTCCGGCGAGGCCGACGGTGCGAAGGATTACACCGTTGAGGGCAACGACGTCACCGTAACCAAGGGCAGCCCCAGCTCCGCCAAGGTCGGCGAGGGCGGCACCCTGAAGGTCACTGAGGGCGAAAATACCACTGAGTATACCGCCCCCACAGGAAAAACCGCTGAAGTACAGCTCACCAAGGACGGCCCCGTGCTCAAAGATGGCGCGGTTGAGCTGGATAATGGAGAGGCTATCGGCGTAAATGGCGCCACCGTTGAGACCACAGGTGACAAGGTCACCGTGACCAAGGATAGCGATGACGACGGCAAGGCCACCGTGGACATCCCCGAGGGCGCCAAGGCCAAGATCAACGGCGTCGAGGTAGAGGGCCCCGCGAAAGTGGAGATTGACAGCTCCGGCCAAGCCACTGTGACGCCTAACCCGGCGGGAAAGAGCGCCTCCGTTGTGGTTGACGGAGTGAAATATGTCGATTCCAACGAGAGCGGTGGAGAGGGTAAGGTCACTATTGACGAGGCTGGTAGGGTAACCGCTGAGAATATGAACCCCACTGTCGAGCTCCCCACTGGCCGCATCCATGTGCCTGCGGGCCAGAGTGTGTCTTTTGACGATAGCACTGGTGGCAATACCACCGTGACAGGCGGTGACTCCGACGGTTGCTGGATCGAAGTTGCCGAGGACGGCACCGTCACGGTATATGAGGATAATAACAGCGATAATGTGGTTGGAACCTATAAGAACGAGGGCAAGAGCGACGAAGGTGACAATCTCCAGCTCACCGTATCTTCCGAGTCCGGTACCGCCGAGCTCAAGGGCGGCACCGTCCACGCCGAAAAGGGCAGCCCCGTCAAGGTGGGCGATAATACCTACACCCCCGGCGACGACGGCATGACCCTGAAATACCCCGGCGAAGAGGATGACAACACCCCCACCCTCACCGAGGGCAGCGTGGTTCCCGCTGAGAACGCCCCCGTCAAGGTCGGCGAGAACACCTACACCCCCCAGAACGATAATGTGGAGATTACATCAGAAGGTGTGGTGGGTAGCAAAGAGGAGGACGCCAAGATCAAGTTTAAGGGTAAGGACGAAGAGACAGAAAAGGAGTACCTGATCCCCGCGGGCAAGACCAGTAGCCCCGATAGTGAAAATAAGACTCTTACGTCCCCCGCCCAGCAGAAGCTGACAACAGCAGAGTCTGGGTTCGGCAGTGCCGGTACCAGCGTTAAGCAGGGCGAAAATGGCGACGCCTACTTTGAGAGCACGGGCGACGGCGGCGAGTTGACCCTGACGCCCAACGCCTCCGCGGTCGTGAAGGACAGCGCCGAAAACGAGACTACCTTTAAGAACACTGACCCTGATAACGACGCCAAGCTTACCCTTGACTCCAACGGCAACGCCACCCTCACCGACGGCACAGTCAAGATGACCGGCGAGGGCGCTGAGGGCAAGGGCACCTCCGTCACGGTCAACGGCAATACCATCACCAGCAAGGACGCCACCGTCACCGCCCCCGGCAAGGGCGCGGGCGACACGGAAGAGCCGGGCAGCGCGGACGTGACAATTACCGGCCCCGACGGCAAGGTCACAATCGGTGAGAAAGAGTACAGCGCGTCTGACGGCGACCTCACCCTCCACGTAGCCCCCAACGGCGACGTGAGCCTCAAGGAGGGCAAGGTCGGCCTCGCGGATGACAGCTCCATCAAGTTCGGAGATACTGAAATCACCAACCCGGCGAGTAGCGGCAGTGGCAACGTCACCGTCGAGGCCACCGAAGACAAGGCTACAGTGACGGTCCCGACCGGTGAAGGCAACTCCGTCGAAATCGGCGGCAAGGAGTACAAAAACGCCGGTGATGGCGATCTTAAACTTGAGGTCGCTCCCGATGGCGAAGTATATCTGAACAGTGGCAAGGTGCAGGTGCAGGATGGCGCCAGGGTGACGTTCCCGGTCGGTGATGAAGGGCACCAGCATTTTGTGGCCGGCGACGACGTGACCGTTGAGAAGACTGCTGAATCCAAATACAAAGTTACAGTTCCCGCAAACGGCAGTGCCGTGTTTAACAGCTTCGAGATAAAAGACCATTCCGGTAGCGGTATTGAGCTTGAAATCACCGCAAACGGCGCGGCACTTACAAACGGCTCTGCCGACATCGGCACGAATATGGAGCTCACCGTCAGCAACGCCAAGGTCAAGAACGCCGGCCCCGGCGACGTGACCGTTGAGAAGACCGCTGACGGCGGAGAGATTACCATCCCCGCTGGCACCACCGCCACAGTCAACGGCGTGGAGGTCAAGGGCCCCGCGAAGGTCACTGTTGACGGCGACGGCAAAGCCACCGTCAAGCCTGAACCCGCCGGAGCGGGCAAGTCAGTCACCGTCGGCGGCGTGACCTACACCGACACCAGCGAGGACGGAAGCGGAAAAGTTGAAATCAGCAAGGACGGAACGGTCAAAGCCGAAAACATGTCCGCGGCCATTGAGAAGCTCCCCGTCGAGGGACTTGTAGTCCCCGCGGGCCAGACCCTCACCTACAAGGCCGGCGGCAAAGATGTCACCCTCAAGGGCGGCGCCAGCGACTCCAAGATTGACATCGCCGCCAACGGCGACATCACCATGGAATCCGGCAATCTGACCATCAAGGGCGACGTGACGACCAAAAAGGCCGCCGACGAAAGCGAAGCCACTTGGCAGTACGTCGGCGACGTGACCCTGAAGCTGACCGACGAGGATGGCAAGGCCGTCGAGGGCGTTGATGAAAGCAAGGTGAAAGTAACCGGCAAGGATGCGAAAGGCGTAGAAATAATTGTCGATCCAAGCCAGATCGAAGTCAATCCCGACGGCACCGTCACCCTGAAAGACGTCCCCTACGGTTCTTACACTGTTGAGGTCGAAGGCGCTACTGGTAAAAAGACCACTACCACCGTCACCGTCAACGGCGCCAGCACCACCTCTTCCATGACCGTAGATACTAACTTGACGGTTGAGACAGAAGTGACTGGAAGCGCAGCCGTAAAGCCCTCCGCCGCGGAGAACCTGGAGAGCCTTGTGGACTCCAGCGACCGTCAGGAGGCGGCTGAGGCTACAAGCTCCGCTGAGGTCAAAATCGAGCTTAAGGTTGATACAGCAGATGGCGCAGGTGGCGAAAAAACTGCGATAGATACGATTAAAGGTGACGTCAATATCGAAGCAAACGCCTACGTTGACGTAACCGTTGAAAAGACGGTTACAATTGACGGTGATTCCGAGGGCCCTGAGGAAATTCACAACACCCCCAGCCTCATCACCATGCGCTTCCCGGTTGATAGTAAAATCCTTGGTTCCAAGACCATTAACAGCGATAATGCTGATTGCATCCAGGTATTCCGCTATCACGACGGCAGCGCGGCCAAGATGCGCAAGGTCAGCCCCAGCGCCGGTAAGACCGCTAACTTCGAGTGCTACTACATCGAGGTCAGCCCCGACAGCGACAGCTCGATCACCGTCGTTGTCAAGGCCAACAAGTTCTCCGTCTACGCCTTCGGCGTGGCGGATAGCGCGATACTGCCTCAGGATCCAAGCACCGGCGGTGGCGGCGGCGTGGTCGCCTACCCCGTGACGCTCCCCGAGAGCGTTGACAACGGCACCGTCAGCGCCAACTACTCCAGCGCCGCCCCCGGCGTCACCGTCACCCTCACCGTGACTCCCGACGACGGCTACACCATGGGTAGCATCACCATCACCGACAGGAACGGCAACATCATCCATGTTATCGACAATGGCGACGGGACATACAGCTTCACAATGCCGAGCAGCGGAGTGGTCGTAAGTGCCGAATTTAAGCTCACCGTCTGCGACGGCGGCGACAACTGCCCCAGCAGAGCGTTCCCGGATCTTGACGTGAAGGCCTGGTATCACGAGTACACAGACTACGTCATCGAAACAAAGCTGATGCAGGGCAGCGGCGGGCTCTTCAAGCCCAACGGCACGCTGACCCGCGCCGAGATGGTCACCGTCCTGTGGAACATGAACGGCAGGGGCGTTGTGAACTATCTTATGACCTACGGTGACGTCAGCGAGGAGGACTGGTACGCTGAGGCCATCCGCTGGGCCACCAGCGAGGGCGTGGTTGACGGCTATGACAACGGCAACTTCGGCCCCAACGACAAGATAACCCGCGAGCAGATGGCGAAGATGCTGTACAATTACGAGAAGAAGTACGGCGACGGCGGCTTCACGGGCGAGTGGATGTTCCCGCTTCCCTTTGCCGACACCGCCAAGATAAACGACTGGGCCTACGAGGCGGTAGCGTGGTGCTACATGAACGGCGTAATAAACGGCAAGGACGGCAACGTCTTTGACCCCGCCGGAAACGCCCTCCGTTGCGAGCTGGCGAAGGTCCTGACCGTGTACAACCAGATCGACGACTAACTCCCCACACCAAAACCCGCCCCCCTGGGGGGCGGGTTTTGACGTTAAAAAACACTTTGACAGATACGAGGTGGAAAATGTATTATGGGGAGGAAGCTCTATTATAAAACTCGGAGCGCAAAAAGGGGAGGCTGGCGAGCGTCGGCCCGAAGGACGCCACGGTATTTGACTGCGCACGTGGCGAACAGAGTGGCGTTTCCGCTAATGACGGGATCAAATTATGCCAACGCGGAATTGTACAGCTGGCCGACCGGGACTGATGATCAGAGCGGGTGGCAAGACCGTTCAACCGGCCAAATGCCCCGGATGCTTACGAGTGACGAGGGGGAGATGCTTAGTTATATTGGCATGTCTGATGCAAATATCACAAAGTGCGCGGCCATTGGCAACAATGTTTTCTATCTGGCCTGCCAGAACAGCCGCCTGGCGGGATGGCGCCACCCAAAAACAAACGTGCCCTTCATGTGGGATCGAATCAACATTGGCGACGTGGAAATCAGGGGCGTATTTCCTGTGTTTGATAGTCTCCTGGAAGTACAACTACCGGAAGAATACCTACGTGAATCGGAGATCAACCAGTTCAATTACCTCAATGAGTTGTTGAGGGAGCGAATAGATGACCCTTATATCAGCCAATTGTTCGATGATGAACAAAAAGAAATGATCAGACGAGGCAAAAAGCCTCGCGGATACACATGGCACCATAATCAGCAACCAGGCTTGATGCAGCTTGTTAGAACTGATATACACGCAAGGACAGCGCACACCGGCGGGGACTCCATCTGGTGCGGCCGCTAAAGAAAAGGAGGAAGATAATGAATAATATCACATGGGACTTCGCGGAGCCCCTGAGCTCATCAGACGCGCTCGAGACATTTGAGCGCCAATATTCCCATGAGATCCCGGGCACACTTAAAGCTCTTATTCTGGAGCATAACGGCGGGTATCCTGACAAGGACGTTTTCGACAGGCCCCGGGAGGGGATGGTCTTTTCAAACCTCCTGTCCTTCAATGAGGACAGCGAGGAGAGCGTATACCTGTACCTGCCCACATTTGAGTACGCGGGCGGGATCACCGCCCTTCCTTTCGCCACAGACGGGTTTGGGAACCTGCTCTGCGAGTTGGACGGCAAGATCTACTTCTGGTGGCATGAGACCGAGGAGTTTGACCCGGTGGCGGGATCAATAGACGAGCTTCTAAACATGCTCCACCCCTGATCCCCCAATTTCGCCCCTCCCGCACGTTTCCTTGTCGGAAAAGCCCGTCAGGGCTTTTTCCGACAGTCTTCCGCGGCCCATCCGGGCCGCGTCAGTCTGTCAAAAAACTTCCCATTTTCCCCTCAAATATGGTACAATAGTCCGTGAGGTGACAGACATGGACGAATGGAGCAAAGACGCGCGGCGGGATGTAGTGATTACGGACATAGACGCATTGGTGCCGGAGGACCATCTACTGCGAAAAATAGAGAAGGTCATGGACTACGGCTGGATATACGAGCGGCTGGACCCGTATTACAAGCACGAGGGGCGGCCGCCGGTGGACCCGGTGGTGATCATCAAGATGGTGTTGCTGCAGCATCTGTATGGCCTTCCCTCCATGCGCCGTACAAACGCCGAGATCGACGTCAATGTGGCGTACCGCTGGTTTTTGGGATATAACCTGCTTGACCGGATCCCCCACTTTGCCACGGTGAGCTATGCTTTCTGCAACAGATTTCCACCGTCGCTGACGGAGGAGATCTTCGAGCATATCCTGAACAAAGCCATCAACAACAGGATGGTGGAACCAAGCGCGGTATTCATAGACGGGACACACATAAAAGCGTCAGCCAATAAGAAGAAATTCCAGAAGGAACAGGTAAAGAGAGTAGCGAAGGTCTATGACGAACAGCTCCGGCGGGAAGTGAATGAGGAACGTGAGAAGCTGGGGAAGAAGCCTATCAATGATGACGATGACGACAGCGACGACAGCAATAGCGGAGGGACAGTAGAGAA
>CANRDC010000009.1 GCA_947629245.1 uncultured Oscillospiraceae bacterium
CGGGCGCTGCTGTGGCCGCTGGTGGTGGAGCAGGTGCTCACGGGGCTGATGGGCGTGGCGGACACGTTCATGGTCTCCAACGTGGGGGAGGCGGCCATCTCCGGCGTGGCGCTGGTGGACTCTCTGAACGTGCTGGTGGTCAACTTCTTCTCCGCCCTGGCCGCCGGAGGCACCATCGTCTGCTCCCAGTACATCGGCCAGGAGGACCGGGACCGGGCCAACCTGGCCTCCAACCAGGTGATGGGCGCGTCGCTGGCGCTGGCGCTGGTATGCTGCGGGGCGCTCGTCACCCTGCGCCGACCCGTGCTGGGCCTGATCTTCGGCAAGGTGGAGGCCGCCGTCATGGACGCGGCGGACGTGTATCTGCTGGTCACCGCCCTGAGCTATCCGTTTTTGGCCCTGTACTCCGCCAGCGCGGCCCTGTTCCGGGCCACGGGCGACTCCCGGCGGCCCATGGTCGTGGCGCTGATCGCGGACATCCTGAACATCATCGGCAACGCCGTTTTGATCTTCGGTTTCGGCCTTGGGGTGCTGGGGGCGGCGCTGGCCACGCTGGCCAGCCGGATCGTCAGCGCCGTGGTCATGCTCCGGTATCAGGCCCGGCCCGGCCAGGTCATCTCTCTGGGCGGCATACGCGGCTATCTGCCCGACTGGGCCATGCTCCGGCGGATCATGCGGGTAGGGCTGCCCTCCGCCATTGAAAACGGCATGTTCCAGTTCGGCAAGCTGGTGGTCCAGTCCACGGTCTCCATCCTGGGCACCACCGCCATCGCCGCCCAGGCCATCGTCGCCACGCTGGACTCCTGCGAGGGCATGCCTGGCCAGGCCATCGGCATCGGCCTCATCACCGTGGCGGGCCAGTGCATGGGCAAGGGCCGCCCCGACGAGGCCAAGCGGTATATGCGCCTGTTCACCCGCATCTCCCTGGTCGTGGCCCTTGTGATGAGCGGGGCTGTCGGCGCCGCCGTGCCTGTCATCACCCGCCTCACCGCCCTGACCGCCGAAGGCCGGGTGCTGGTCTGCCAGCTCACCTGGTTCGTGTCGGTCATGCGGGTTCTGTTCTGGCCTCCCGCCTTCACGCTGCCCAACGGCCTGCGGGCGGCGGGGGACGTGTCCTACACCATGTGGATCGGCACGGCCAGCATGTGGGGCCTGCGGGTGGCGCTGAGCTGGTATCTGTGCCGGTACACGCCGGTGGGCCTGTGGGGCATCTGGATCGGCTGGTGCTCGGACTGGGTCCTCCGGGCGGTCTGCTTCCGCCTCCGCCTCCGGGGCGACAGGTGGCAGACGCACAATGTACTGCGATAGTCGATCAAATGCGAGCATTTGATCGAGAAGGCTTCGGCCCGCCGCAGCGCATAAATCCCCCGTCTATCAGACGGGGGATTTCCACGTTTGCGGGCCGCAAAGTATGATTTCCGACGTACACGCCGCCGGAAATCATGATCCAACTTGATCCGGCTCTGCGGAGCCGAACTCTGCGAGGCTGCTTTTAGGACCCGCTGTTTTTATATTTTCTTCCCGGCACATAGATCGCCGCGAGAAGCCCCGCCAGAGACCCCATGGGCAGATACGCCGCGAGGACGCCCGGACCGAACAGCCATTTTGCCAGCGCGCACACCGCCCCGCTCAACGCCATGGTCGCGAGAGCCCACACCCGAAGGCCCGTCAGCATACAGGGCCAAGTGCGGTTATTGAAGCGCACGCCGGGCATGTTGATGCGCAGCGGGCCGTCATGATAAAAGCCGATATCATCCGCGTCGTAATACCAGGGCAGCCTCGTCCGGGCGAACAGGCAGAAGTAGAGCCCGAACCCGGCGGCCAGGGCCGTCATCAGCGCCGCGGGATAGTATGTGACCCAGTGGTCGCCGTCCCGCGCCATCCCGGTCATGAGCCACCACAGGGAGACCGCCGCCGGGATCAGGCACAGCGCGTACCGTATCCCCCACTTCCTCCGGTCCGGCCCGCCACGGGACGGTCCCTCCCCGGACAGGGTCAGTACCCGCCGCACCAGCGCCTCCGCCTCGACCGCGCTCACGGTTGTCTCCGCCGCCGTCCGGCGGCCCTGCAACAGCTCCGTCACCGTCACGTCCAGGGCCTCCGCCAGGGGGATGAGAAGGGTGATATCCGGCAGCCCCGCGGCCCGCTCCCACTTGCTCACCGCCTTGTCGGACACATGGATGCGCTCCGCCAGTTCCTTTTGGGTCAGTCCCTTTTCCTTCCGCAGCTGGGCCACGAACGCCCCGAACCGCTCCCGGTCTATCCCGTCCATACCATCACCTCGCCGCAATTGTACCGCCGGATGAGGCGCCTGACAACCGACGGAGCGTAGAGTCCCGCGTTTTCCGGCCGTCTATGGCCGGTTCAGCGCCTCCACGTGGGCCAGGTCCCTGGCCGTCAGTTCCACCCAGGCGGGACGGAAGCCGCACTTGAGGGCGTTGCGGACGCTCTTCAGATTGCACCAGGCCGCGCAGTAGAACGGGACCTTCCCCCTCTCGAACACCTCCAGGGCCAGACGGCTGGTCAGGGCCGAGGCCACGCCCCGGCGGCGGTACCCCGACAGCACGTCCACGCCGATCTGCCACATGCCCTCGCAGTCGGCGGACACCCCCGCCAGACCCACCAGCTTTTCCCCGTCATAGGCCCCCAGGGCCAGCATGTCCCGCTCCCGCCGGTGCGCGCACAGGGCGTTGCTCCACTCCGGCTTATACAGCCCCGCGAAGTCCGCCGGACCCAGCAGCCGCAGGGTGTACGGGCACTCCAGCGCCCGCAGCGCATTTACGTCCGGCAGAAAATATTCCGCCATGTAGCAGACCGCCAGCCCGAAGGGCTCCAATGCCCGGTCAAGCACATACAGGTGCGGCGTCTCAAAGGCAAAGCTGGCCGGGTAGGCGTTCACATAGCCCGTCACCGCCTCCCGGACCCGGTCGCTCACCTGGGCCACCACGTTGCTGCCATAGCTCACCAGATCGCACTCCACGGGCCGGGGCAGATACACCCTGGCCCGTGGGTCGGCATTGGCGGCGGCGATCACATTTTCCGTGCGCAAAAAGTCCTCCGGCTCACAGTTGCAGTCGATGGCCGACTGCTCCAGCGCCACGCGCCAAATTTCCTCGTTCGTCATAGTCTCACCTCACCCCAGCAGGGGTCTTTTCTTGATCTGGGCCCAGCGGCGGGGGTACTGGGGCGGGGTGGGCTTGATCTTCTCGATCACCACCACCGCGTGGGTCACGTCCGCGCCGGCGATCTCGTAGCGCCGGACCTCCCGGACCCGGCCCCCCAGGGCATTTATGGCGAACGCCCCCCGGACGGTCTCCTCGTCGCAGTCGGGGTTTTTCATGGCCAGGAAGAGCCCGCCCACCTTCGCCAGCGGCAGGCACAGCTCCGCCAGCAGGTGCAATTCCGCCACTGCCCGGCTGGTCACGATGTCGAAGCTCTCCCGCAGCTCGGCCATTTCCTCCGCCCGGCCCCAGAGGCACCGCACGTCCTCCATGCCCAGGGCGGCGCAGCTTTCCCGCACGAAATCCATTTTCTTGCCCACGCTGTCCAGACAGGTGAGCCGGATACGGGGCCGCAAAATGCGCAACGGCACCCCCGGAAAGCCCGCGCCGGACCCCACGTCCGCCACGGACTTGTCCCCGGAAAAGTCCGCCACGGTCAAAAGCGCGGCGCTGTCCAGAAAATGCAGCCGGGCCGCGGCGGCCGGGTCCCGGATGGCCGTCAGATTCGTAGTCTCGTTTGCCCGCAGCAGCAGCTCGCCGTACGCCGCCATGGCCAGGACCTGCTCCGGCGTCGCCGGGATGCCCATTGCCTCCAGTCCCTCGCGAATGATCTTCTCCATGACTGTCTCCAAACAAAACAGGCGCGTTCAAAGCGCCCTTCGTGAGTTATGGCCCAACGACGCTCAGCTTAAAATCGGCAAATGATCCAAACAGGCCGGTAAATGCATCATATGATGGTCTGTTATGGGCGTTAAGATCATACCGCCTCTTGTCAATCGTCCCCAAAACACCAGCAGCCAAACGGAGCGAAGATCCGTAGTCACCCCACCGACCTCCAATATTTCCATGACCCATTCTTCGGGGACCATCGACCGTATTTCCTCCAGCGTCAACCGCTCGATGATCTTTCGGGTATTTTTACCAACGGCGATCATATACTCCCGCAAAGCGTCCACATGTATGCTCTTTCCAAACGCGACCGCCTGTTCGTATTCCAACGCGTTGCCGGTATCTGTGATAGAGGCTCCTATTTTCCTTTGCCATTCTGGATCGAAGATCTGCTCCTGATGGGCCATCAGGATATTGCCGACCAGATCCTCAATGCGATACGTATGCCAGAACTGCCAGCACATCGGCACAGTTCCGGTCCCCGCGTAGTGCAGATCCGTATCCCATTTCTGCCTTGGTACCGGAGCGTTTTGATGGTCGTCCATCATATAGTCCAAAACATAGTCGGCGATCGTCTTATCCTGTCTGCCGGAAATCTCCGCGGGATGTACCATAGCGTGAACATCCAGCGTCAATTCTTTTATCCGGTCCAAATCGTTTTTTGTCAACGCAAGCTTCAATTCTTCATATCTGCTTTCGAATGACGAATATAACTGTTCTTTTGTCATGGGAAAACCCTCCAATAAAATACCGATCCGTACGGCTCCTTGCCCCCGATCGCGGCGTTTGCCCCGGATCGGCTCCGTCTCTTTTCAGTCAAATCACATAAACCGGGGGGAGACGCCTTGCTTACAAGGCGTCTCTCTCCGGCGCGTCTGTTCATTTTTGGTTCACGCCTTACGGCAGTATCAAGCTTCTCTGTAGAATCGGAGATCCCCGAACGCGGCTACCTGTTCATAGCCCTCGCCCATATCGTTCCGGGCCACATAATCGGCGCCGCCCGCCACGTCGCAGCCGTCCAGGGCCAGCTTGGCGGCCAGGACGGACGTCTCGTCCGGCTGCACATAGATCATGCCGTTGGTCACCACGCTGAACTGGTTCTTGGCGAAGATCACCTCATAGATATTGTCCTGCCCGGCAAAGCGGGCGTTCCCGATCCGGTTGACGCACACGCTGCCCACGGCCACCTGGGCCTCCAGAGGCTGCTCGGCGGCCAGGGCATAGATGAGGCGGCTGAGCCAGAACACGTCCGCCTCGTCATAAAACTCGCCGCCGGACGTCAGGGGCTTCACCTCCGTGCCGTCCACGGTCAGGTCCCAGTTCACCCGGTCCCAGTAAGCCGTCAGGCCCATGCACTTGACCAGATCCTCCACCGGCAGCGCCACCGTTCCGTCCACGGTCTGAGGACCGTTCTCCAGATAGATGTACCGGTCGTTGCAGTTGAAATAGGCTTGTCCCATCTGGGCGGTCATCACGAGCCCGTCCATGGCCATGGAGACCGCGCTGCCATTGTCGATGACCTGGGCGTCCAGCTCCAGGGCCCGGCAGAAGCCCGTCACGCTCATATAGGGCTCGCCGCCGATCATGGCGCACTGGCCCACCAGCTCCTCATGGGCATACACGGGAAGCGTGGTCCGGTTATCCGTGACCTCCGGCTCGGGGGTCGCCTCGTCACGCTCACCGCTCAGGACCACAAAGGTGGCCTCCGGCTCCTCCGCCACATAGGCGTCCTTCTCCTGTGCATCGTCTCTTGCAAATACGCTCTGGCTCATCACGCCCATGGCAAGGCAGAGCGCACAGACGATCGCCGCGATCTTCGCCAACCACCGACTCTTCATTCGGACTGCCTCCCTTTCGCTTCGGTACCGGAATTGCAGGAACAAACGCCCCATAATTCATTTTCGGTATCCTTATTATATCGAAAAGAAAACAGCCAAAACAATTGGCATTGTGTCAAAAAGACGGCGATTCAAATTGGAAGTTGTAACAACCGCACAATAAATTGTGGAAAAAATCCACAAAATCGCTGAAAATCCTGCAATATCTTGTGTCAAAGGATTGGAAATTTATGGAATGTGCCCAAAAATTCGACAGATATTTCCAAAAAACCGGTCGCTCCCCGGCCTCCCCCGAACTGATTATGTCTACAAAAACGCAATTTTTCTTTCAGATTATGTTAACTGTTTCAGGGCCTGCGCCAGCTGGTCCGGGCAGGACGTATCCTTCATGCCGCAGCGGATGCCGTCCAGCCTGGATATGGCGTCTTCCACGCGCATCCCCTCCACCAGCCGGGTGATTCCCTGGAGATTTCCGTTGCAGCCCCCCACTACTTCCACACTTTTTATGACGCCGTCCTCGGCCTCCACGCGCATCAGGCGGGAGCACACGCCCTTGGGCTGATAGGTCACTTCCATTTTTATGTTTTCTCCTTCCGTTATAAATTATTTTTTCAATTTCAGGTATATCCTCCCGGTGGGAAACATATACTTCATTGATACATATATGTGTCACGGCAATTCCCATACGCCAGAAAGGGGGCATCCGCTTGAAGTTCAAGCTGTTATCCGCCGTGCTGCTGTTGGCCTGTTTTGTGTTTCTCGGGGTCCTGTCCGGGGCGATCCCCGTGACGGAGCTGACCGGGGACGTAGCCGCGGGCCTGTTTCGGGGCGTCGCCTCTGAGCCCTCGCCGGAGCCGTCCGCCGCGGTCCGAACGCCGGGAACCGCCCCGTCCTCCGTCCCGACGGAGGCGCCGGACGGGACAGCGCCGACCGCCGGGGCCGCGGCGCTTCCCGCGCCGAAGGTCGCGCCCACGAAGGCGCCCTACGCCGCGCCGTCGCCCACATTCCCGCCGGTAGTCCCTAAAAAGACGGACGCGCCCGTCCCGCCGTCCGCGCCGCCGCCCTCCGCCGTCCCGGAGCCCACATCCGCGCCGGAGCGGACGGCCATGCCGGAGCCCTCGCCCACACCGGAACCCACGCCCATTCCGGAGGCTGCGCCGGAACCCGATCTCTGGGAACCGGCGGCGGCGGTGATCTCCACCACCATTACCTGGAAGAACGATCCCATTCAGAACGACACCGATTACGCCGTGGACGGCGCGTCGCTGCTGGGCCGGATGCCGGACCTGGAGCTGCCCGCTGAGGGGTATCAGATCCTCATCATCCACACCCACGGCTCGGAGGCGTACACCCCCTCCGGGGAGGACCAGTACGAGGCCACCAGCGACTACCGCACCACGGACCCGGACCACAGCATCATCCGGGTGGGACAGGCTCTGGGGGACGCGCTGGCGTCTTACGGGCTGAACGTGCTGGTGGACACGGGTCTGTACGACTGGCCCAGCTATGACGGCGCGTATGCCCGCAGCGGGGCGGCCGTCCAGACGTATCTGGAGCAGTACCCCACCATCCGGGTGGTCATCGACCTGCACCGGGACGCGCTGGGGGACGACGCGACCACATACAGGACCGTCTCGGACCAGGTCCAGCCGGACGCGGCCCAGATCATGTTCGTGGTGGGCACGGACGTCAACCTGGCCCATCCGGCCTGGCGGGAGAATCTGGCCATTGCCATGGGCCTGCAGGGGCTGGTGGAGGACAAGTACCCCCATCTCATGCGCCCCACGCTGCTGTGTCCCTACCGGTACAACCAGCAGCTGACGACGGGCAGCGTGCTTCTGGAGATCGGCACCGCGGGCAACACGCTGGAAGAGGCTCTGACCGCAGCGGAGCTGTTCGCGGAGGTAGCGGGTCCGGCGCTCGCCGCCCGGATCGGGGAATAAAACGCCCGCAGTTCGGGCATACTGTTTCTGACCGCCGGTTACATAGGACCGCTTTGCGGCTCAATTATAGCACAGGGGGGCAGAAAATGAAAGTAGCGGACATCATGACCGGCCATGTGGTCACGGTCAACCAGAAGGACCCGGTCGCGGCGGCGGCCCGGCTGATGAAGCGGCACAACCTGGGGGCGCTGCCGGTATGCGACGACGCGGGAAAGCTGCGGGGCCTGGTGACGGACCGGGACATCGTGACCCGGTGCGTCGCCATGGACTACGACCCCGCCGACACCATGCTCCGGGAGATCATGACCCGCGGGCTTCTGACCTGCCGGGGCACGGACGACGTGGAAAAGGCGGCCGCGGCCATGGGCCGGGAGCAGGTGCGCCGGATACCGGTGACGGAGGACGGAAAGCCGGTGGGGATGCTCTCTCTGGCGGACATCGCCCGGCGGGAATTTTACTGCATGGAGGCGGCCGCCGCCCTGGGCGGTATCTCCTCCAACATCCGCAGAGGCTAAAGCCTTTGCGCCCGTGGGCGCATAAGACCCCCGCCGCAAGCGCGAACGCCGTCCCGGCGGACGCGTCCGGCGGCAGCCCCGAGGAACAGTCAGAAAAAGGCGCGTTGAAAAACGCGCCTTTTTCCATGTTCACAGCATACTTTTGAACCACTCGAATACGGCTCGGCCGTCGGCGGTGTCGGGCCGGGCGAAGCGGAAGGCCATCCGCTCCGGGTGGAACTGGACGGTGAGGATGGGCAGCGAGACGTGCTCCGCCGCCTCGACCACCCCGTCCGGGGCCCAGGCCGCGGCCCGCAGGTCTCGGCCCATGGCCGCAAGAGCCTGGTGATGGGCGCTGTTGACCGTCATAGACCGCCCGTACAGCCGGTATAAGACGCTCCCCGGCTCGTTCCGCGCCGGATGGACGCTGTCCGCGTGGTCATGGGCCATGTGGCTTTCGGCGGTGGGCAGGTCCTGGATGAGACCGCCGCCGAAATATACGTTCACCACCTGGTGGCCCCGGCAGATGCCCAGAACCGGCTTTCGCCCCGTCTTTACGAAGGCGTCCAGGGCTGCCAGCTGCGCCGCGTCCAGGGCCGGGTCGATGTCCCGGGAGCCCCGGTCCTCCTCCCCGAACCGGGCCGGGTCCATGTCCCCGCCTCCCGGCAGCAGCAGTCCGTCGCAGGCCGCCGCCTCCGCCGGGGACAGGGTCGTCACGGGCCTCACGCCCACCGCCTCCAGGGCGGTGATATAGTTGAGCGCGTTCTTCTCATAGCCCACGATGGCCGCCGTTTTTCGCTCAGAGATCATAGGCCGCCACGTCCTCCAGCGTCTCCCGCCGGACGATGAGCCGGGCCTGGCCGCCACGCAGCGCCACGATGGGCGGTCTGGGCACCCGGTTATAGTTGGACGCCATGGAGTAATTATAGGCCCCGGTGGTCAGCACGGCCACCGTGTCCCCGGTCCGGGGCGTCTGCAGCGCCACGTCCTCCCCGATCAGGTCCCCGCTCTCGCAGCACCGGCCCGCCAGGGTCACGGAGCAGGTCTTATCCTCTCCGGCCCGGTCCGCCACCACGGCGCTGTGCCGGGCGCCGTAGAGGGCGTAGCGGGGATTGTCCCCCATGCCCCCGTCCAGGGCCACATAGCGCCGACCGCCGGGGACGTCCTTCACGTTCTGCACCGTATAGAGCGTCACGCCCGCCGCGGCCACGATCCCCCGGCCTGGCTCCAGCAGCACCGCCGGAGCGGGATAGCCGTACGCCTGGCACCGCTCCTCCAGCCGCTGGCCGATGGCCCGGATCATCCCGGCGCAGTCGGGGGCGGCGTCCGCCTCCTCATAGGCCACGGCAAAGCCTCCGCCCAGATCCAGTATCCCGGCGGTATAGCCGGTCTTTTCCCGGACCTGGGCCAAAAACGCCGTCATCACGTCCACCTCCAGCAGGAAGGGGCCCGCGTCGAAGATCTGGGAGCCGATGTGGCAGTGAAACCCCGCCAGGTCGATGTTTTCCAGCCCCAGCGCCCGCTCCGTCACAGCCAGGGCCTGGCCCGTGGGGATGGGCACGCCGAACTTCACGTCCACCACCCCCGTATTCACCGCCGCGAAGGTGTGGGGGTCGATGCCGGGCGTCACCCGCAGCAGCACCCGCGCTCGCGCGCCCAGCGCCCCGGCGATACGGTCGATACGGATAAGCTCCTCCTCACCGTCGGCGGCGATGAGCCCCACGCGGTCGGCTATGGCGCAGCGGATGTCCGCCTCGGTCTTGGCGTTGCCGTGGAGGCATATGTCCGCCGGGGGAAAGCCCGCCGCCAGGGCGGTGTACAGCTCCCCGGCCGACACCGCGTCCAGCCCCATGCCCTCCTCCTTCGCCATCCGGCACAGGGCCTTGCAGCACAACGCCTTACCGGCGTAATAGGGCCCGCTCCCGGCGGGGAGGTATCGCCCCATGGCGCTCACATAGAGCCCCATCCGCTCCCGGACCATATCCTCGTCCAGCACGTACAAAGGCGTGCCGTATTCCCTCGCCAGGTCAAGCGTATCCACGCCGCCCACGGCCAGATGCCCGGCGGCGTTCACGGTCAGATTCTTCTGGTGCAGCATGCGGTCTCCTTTTCTGTAGACAAAATGAGCATAAAAATGCTACAATAGCATTATCAAACATATTACAGCGCATTTGCCTGTAATGCAAGATTTTTCGCGGGAGGACCCTCTATTATGAACGCACCCAAGGACATTGCCCGAAGCTACGTCGACGTGGGCGCGGCCAAGGCCGCCCTGCCCATCCCCAAAATGTTCCTGCTGGCGGTGCTGGCGGGGGCCTACATCGCCCTGGCGGGCGTGGCCGCCACCATCGGCACGTCCCTGGCGGGGCGCATCGCCGGGGCGTGCATCTTCCCGGCGGGGCTGGCCATGGTGGTCGTGGCCGGAAGCGAGCTGTTCACAGGCAATAACCTGATGGTCATCTCCCTGCTGGCAAAGCGCGTCTCGGCGGGACGGCTCCTGCGGGCCTGGGCGGTGGTATACCTGGGCAACCTGGCGGGAGCCGTGCTGGTGGCGGCGCTGGCCGTAGGCGGCGGCAGCCTGGACGCTTTCTCGGAGCAGGTCCTGTCCACGGCGGCGGCCAAGTGCTCGCTGGCCTTCTCCGACGCGCTGGTGCGGGGCGTGCTGTGCAACGTGCTGGTGTGCGCGGCGGTGTGGATGGCCATGGCCTCCGCCAGCGCCGGAGGCAAGCTCCTGTGCCTGTACCTGCCGATCATGACCTTCGTGCTGTGCGGCTTCGAGCATTGCGTCGCCAATATGTTCTACATCCCCGCGGGCCTGTTCATGGCCCTGCGGCAGGGCGGCGGCCCGGAAACGCTTGGCTGGGGCGCGTTTTTCCTGAAAAACCTCCTGCCCGTCACCCTGGGCAATATGCTGGGCGGCGTGGGCCTGGGCACGGCCCTCTGGGCGGCCTACCGCCCGGCGGAAGAGGTCATAAAGTTCTGACAGCCCTTGCGCGGGAATTACATCGCTGAAAGCGATACCAAATTGAAAGCCTCCCCTGTGTAAGGGGAGGTGCCGAGCGACAGCGAGGCGGAGGGGTTGATTGATAGAGATGTACGTTTCAACGCACCTGGTCTATCAATCAATCCCCCCTGGCGGCTCCGCCGCCTTCCCCCCTTTACACAAGGGGGGCTTTTGGCTGGCAATTATTCTGAATCGGCGGGACCGACGGTCCCGCCGCATACCATTTAAAAATTTCGCCGGACAGGGGGGATACCCCTGCCCGGCTTTTCCGCCGGTCACGTCCGAATGGGCGTGGCTTTCTGGTGATCGTGTATCCTCCGGGCCAGATACACCACCGGGGTGTCCAGCAGACTGGTCACCACATAGATGGCGTAGCCGGAGAAGATGATGCTCGTCAGAAGCGCGGGCGTATACCCCTCCACGCCCGCGAAGGCGCCCAGGTTGAACAGCACCGTGTTCACGAACTGGCTGATAAGGGTGGAGCCGTTGTTCCGCAGCCACAGAAACCTTCGATGGTCGCCGTACTTCTTCTCGGTGAAATCCCACCACTTGTGGTACAGCCACACGTCCAGAAGCTGGCTCACCGCGTACACCGTCATGCTGGCCAGCACCAGCCGGGGCGTGGTGGAGAACACCGTCCGGATGGAGGGCATCACCCAGTCGCTGTCCGCCGGATGGTACAGCATCCAGCTGGCCGTCAGAAGCGCGAAGAACGCCGACGCGAAAATGCCCAGAAACACCGCCCGGTTGGCCGCCTTCTTGCCGGAGTTCTCACTGAGGATGTCCGTGATGAGGAATGTCGCCGCGAACAGCACGTTCCCCAGCGTCTGCTCCATGCCGAAGGCCACCACCAGGATCAGCACCTCGATGTTGGACAGGATGGTCACCGCCACCGTCATGCCGTACAGGCCCGTGTCGCCAAAAAACCGGTACGCCAGCAGCACCGCCCCGAAGATGAATACCACCGAGGCCGCCAAGATCAACTCATTCATTCAATTGTCCTTCCCGGGACAGAAAAAACCGGGGCGCTCACTACGCCCCGGTACTGTTCTCTCCCTCGCCGTAGTTTTGTTTATAGACAGGATGGTCACGAACTGTCTCTGCCGAAATGGTCTTTTTTTCCGATACTTCGTTGGTCCGCCTTACCATACACAAAGTATGGCCGCGGCGGCCCGCCTCGTCTCGGGAAAAAATCCCTATTTCGCCTCTATGAATTTAACCTTTCACACTATAAAGCAAAAAAGCGCGTTTGTCAAGAGGCATCTTCCTCGCCGTCGGCCATAAACTCATAGTACTCCGCCTCGCCGGAGAACAGCATGTACCGTCCGTCCACCAGTCCGTAATAACCCGCTCCCGTAAAATATCCGCGCATGCTCAGCGCCTCCTTTCAGCATGCTCAGGATACCGAAAAGAAAGTCCTATAAACCGGACAGCCAAAGGGCTTTACGAACACGATTCAATGGAGTATAATATTTAAAAATTGGAAGACCGCAGAGAAAGAGGGACGCCATGATCTACATTCTGTTCAATCCCCTGTCCAACAACGGCAAGGGCACGGAGGGGCTGGACGCGGTGATCGCCGCCGCCGGGCAGCGCTGTCCGGGCCGGACGCCGGAGCTGGTGGATGTGACGAAGCGGGACGAGGCGGCGCTGCTGATGGGCCTTTCCCCGGCTGACGAGGCCATCGTCTGCGGCGGAGACGGCACCCTCCACTACCTGGTCAACGCCCTGGACGGGGCCGTGCCCGCCGCGCCGGTCTACCTCTGGCGGATGGGCACCGGCAACGACTTTCTCCGGGACGTGCTGGGCAAGGAGAAAAAGCAGGCGGTCCGGCTGAACGAGTACATAAAGGACCTGCCCGTGTGCGAGGCGAACGGCCAGCGCCGCCGGTTCCTGAACAACGTCAGCTTCGGTCTGGACGGCCAGGTCTGCGAGCTGGGCGAGCAGGAGAAGGCACGCCTGGGCCGGTCCGTGAACTATATCGGTCTGGCTCTGCGGCTGGTGCTGCGGGACTACCGGCCCGTTCGCGCCCGCGTCACCGTGGACGGCGAGACCAGGACCTACGACCGGGTCTGGGTCGCCTCCGCCTTCAATGGCCGGTATGTGGGCGGCGGAAAAAAGCTGGCACCGGACCAGGACCGGACCGGAGATAAGCTGTGCTGCGTGGTGCTGCACGACCTGAGCCGGGGCAGGGCCCTTTTGAATCTCCCCAAGACCTTTGGGGGCAGCCATGTGAAGATACCCCAGTGCGACGTGCGCTTCGGCCACGATATCACCGTCACCGTGGACAGGCCGACCGCCATCAATCTGGACGGCGAGCCTCTTACCCGCGTCACCGCCTATCACGCGGTAAAATGAACCGTTGAAAGGTCTCCCGGTCGGGAGGCTTTTCGTTTCAGCCGCGCCCCGTTCGCCCTTGCGAAAGCGGCGGGGGTGTGCTAAAATAGATTTTCCGGAACGGAAAGGGGGCGTAGGCGATGGACGAACTGAAGCTGGTCGTGGCCAGCAACCTCATCAAGCTGCGGCAAAAGGCTGGCATGACCCAGGCGGAGCTTGGCGAAAAGCTCAACTATTCCGACAAGACCGTGTCCAAGTGGGAGCGGGGCGAGTCCATTCCCGACGCATACAGCCTGCTCCGGCTGGCGGAGATCTACGGCCTGACGGTGGACGACCTGCTCCACGGCGACAGCGGCTGGCAGGACCCGGCGGCAAAGGCCCGGGCGGAGGAGAAGGCCGCCGCGCCCACCTTCAGCAGCGGCATGGTTACCCTGGTGGCCATCATGGGCATCTGGACCATGGCGGTCATCATGTTCGTGGTGTGCTGGATGGTCCTGGACCAGGTGCTGTGGCTGATCTTCGCCAGCGCCGTGCCGGTGAGCCTCATCACCCTGCTGGTGCTCAACTCCGTCTGGAACAAGGGGCGGCACAACATGATCATCGTCATGCTGCTGGTGGCCGCGATCGTGACGCTGGTATTTCTGTTCCTGCTCAAGCGCAATCCCTGGCAGCTTTTTCTGATCCTCCTCCCCGCGGAGATATTGGTGGTGCTCTGCTTCCACATCCGCCGCCGCAAGCCCTGATAATGATTATCTGATGGCGAAACGCCGCAAGGCGTTGCGCCGAGCCGCTTTGCGGCTCAGCAAAACAGCGCGGCTGTTTTGCCATATATTCATTGCAATAAGCATCGCGCAAATGATCCTTGGATCATTTGCCGCCAAACGTGTCGTTTGGCGGCGAAAATATTCGTTTTTGCCTTGCGATGATCATTATAAACGGGGATTCTCCATTTCGTAGAACCGATCGACCGGGACGTAGAGCCTCTCTACGCCCCGGCTCTTCTTTTGGAGAGGCCATCCCTCGGACAGTAGGTTGCTCCGGACCGGGGCAGACTGTAAAATGTCTCCATACGATCCACAGGAGGACTCGATCATGAGCGATTATATTCTGAGCTGCTGCTCCACCGCGGACCTGACCAGAGAGCATCTGCAGGCCCGTGACATCCAGTATGTCTGCTTCCACTACTTTCTGGACGAGAAGGAGTACCCGGACGACCTGGGCCAGACCATGCCCTTTGACAAATTCTATCAGGCCATGGCCGACGGGGCCATGACCAGGACCGCCCAGGTGAACATCTCCGAGTATCTGGCCTACTTCACCCCGTTTCTGGAGCAGGGCAGGGACATCCTGCACCTGACCCTCTCCTCCGGCATCTCCGGCTCCTACAACTCCGCCGTGAACGCCGCCGCCATCGCCAAGGAGCGCTATCCGGACCGGAAGATCTACATCGTGGACTCTCTGGCCGCCTCCTCCGGCTACGGCCTTTTGATGGACGGCCTGGCGGACAGGCGCGACGAGGGGATGGATATCGACCAGCTGCGGGATTGGGCGGAGGAGAACCGTCTGCGGCTGAACCACTGGTTCTTCTCCACGGACCTGACGTTTTTCGTCCGGGGCGGCCGCATCTCCAAGGCGGCGGGGGTGTTCGGCGGCGTGCTGAACATCTGCCCGCTGATGAACGTGGACTATATGGGCCGACTCATCCCCCGGGAAAAGATCCGCACCAAGAAAAAGGTCATCCGGGCCATCGTGGACAAGATGGAGAAGTGCGCGGACGGGTGCCTGGACTACGACGGCAAGTGCTATATCTCCAACTCCGCCTGCCTGGAGGACGCCCAGGAGGTGGCGCGGCTGGTGGAGGAGCGGTTCCCGAAGCTGAACGGCAGGGTGCTCGTCAACTCCATCGGCACCACCATCGGCGCCCACACCGGCCCCGGCACCGTGGCGCTGTTCTTCTGGGGCAAAAAGCGCGTGGACTGAGCGCGTCGTTTTGCTTGACAGGATCGGGGCAAAAGGATTATAGTATAGAGGCCGCCGCGATCCGCGGCGGCTTTTTATCCGGGTGTAGCGCAGTTGGTAGCGCGGGTGGTTTGGGACCACCAGGCCGCAGGTTCGAACCCTGTCACTCGGACCAATCCATGATAATCCGAACTGCATCTTCCAAATCGGGGATGTGTTCGGATTTTTCATTCCCATTGAGCGCATCCTGTGAACGAAGGGCGGGCATTGTCCCGCCCTTGCGCTTTCATGCTGCCTGGGGTATAATGGCTGGCAAGAGAAGTGGACAACGCGACGAATCGGGAGGTGGGATAAACTATATGAAGAAGATGAATCCGGCAAAAGTAAGAATCGTTGTTTGGTGCCTGTTTGCTATCGCTGTGGTTTTTTGCCTTGTTGGTGAGTGTACAGAAATCCGAGTGTTGACGGTCGTAGGTGTAATCGTGCTGATAGGAGGTCTTGTGTCCCATCTTATTTTCTATAAATGTCCCCATTGTGGAATATTCCTTGGCCGAAGCGGAGGTGATTATTGCCCCTATTGCGGAAAACGATACCATTAGCTTCCCATTTATCAGGGAGACGTTAGAACAGCAAATCGGGAGTTGTGGGGGGCGGCATGAAAGAAATATCCCTTTGTATTATGACAAGAGAACTTTGCCATCAGTTTTTTCGTGAGCATGAAAGTGACCCGGCTGTGTACGAGGACGAAAGCCAGTTTCAACCCTATGTGTATAGCGAGGAGACTGCCGACAACTTTTTTAAATGCAAGCAAGTACCTGGCAGGTTAGAATTGCTGGCAATTATGGACGGACGGACTATCGGGCACGTTCAACTGAAAAACATCGACACTGAAAAGCGGGAATGCGAGTTTGGCTTCCATATGCAGAACGATTCTGTCAAGGGCCTGGGGTACGGCACACAGATAGCTCGGCTGGCGCTGGAATATGCCTTTGAGAACCTGGATGTAGATGCGGTGTACGCCTATACGCTTGTGAAGAATACCCGCAGTCAGCATGTACTTGAGAAGGCAGGATTTCAGTTCATTGATGAAAAGGACGGATTCAAGTATTATCGGTTTGTGCGATAACTTCCCGTTTGTGTGAAAGATGACCAGGGCGGGAGCATCGGTAGGATGCTCCCGTCCTGTGGTTTGTTTTGCGTTTTCCTACGCTTGATGTTGGGCCTTCCACTCTGCATACTCCCGCTGCCCTTCCTCCCTCTCAAAAAAGCTTGCATCTCCGGGAGCAGGATGCGGGCCAGGGCCTCGACCTCATGGGGAGGGATACCCGTTCCGTAGTCGTTTGGTTTTTTCTTGCTCATAGGTCACGCTCCGTTATAGATCGTTCTCGTCAAAGAGAAACGCCTGAAACACCGTGCCGTCCCCGGTGATGAAGCGGCCACGGGCGTCCTTGGGGATTTGGTCAGCCGCCGCCGTGCTGTCAAGGATGATCTGCGACAGAACATTATCAGCACGTCCACACACTCGGAAATCAAGGTTGTTTTTGATTTGACCGGGGATGACCGCCGCGTCCGGGCGCTGGGTGGCAAGGATGAGATGGATCCCAAAGGCCCGGCCCTGCCGGGCGATGGTGGACAGCTTGTTCTCTATCTGGCTGACAAGTTCCTTCTGCTCTTTGGTCAGACCTGTCTTGTCCAGCATTTCCGCGACCTCGTCACAGGCGAATACATAGCGGGGAAGGTCAGTCCATTCCACTTTGTTGTACTCGTCGATGTTGGCCGCGCCGGAAGCCCGGAAACGCTCCTTGCGCCGTTCTAACTCGTCCACAAGCCCGGTGAGCAGTCAAGCAGGTCATCCTCCGTGAAGCACATCCGGCATTTTTGGTGCCAGACGGCGGGAAAGTCTACTCCACCCTTGAAATCGGCTATGTAGACCTCCGCGCCTTTTTGAAGCGCCTGCATGAGCAGCAACTTCAACAGCACGCTTTTCCCGCTGCCCGTAGAGCCGCCCAGCAGGATATGGGGGACGTGGGCCAGATTGACAGTCACAGGCCCGGTGATGCCCTCGCCTAGAACAAGCTCAAAACTCTTTCTGGACAGATACTTGTCCTGCCATGGGAGCAGCGCGGGCAGATCGCCAACGGCAGGGACGGCATACACCCGGATGATTCTTCGGCCCTCGGCCCATGCCATTTTGGCGATCGTGATGTTAAGCGCACCCTCGATGCTCGTCTGTTTGGTCTGCCAGACCTCCAGCGGTATCTTGTTGGGGTCAAACTCCCAAATCGTAACACGGGGGTTATGAGCGTCTTTATACTTTGCCAGTAAAAGCGGCGCATCTCCGCCGTGGTTCGTCAGTCCGGCGGTCCACAGGGCTTCATAGGCCCGACGGCTGCCTCGCGGTGTTCCAATCGCGGCTATGACAAAGAACAGCCCGCCAAGCCTGTCCCGCCCCATTACCCCTGGGGCGGGACTTTTTTACAAGTAAAATCGGAATGGCAAAGACAAAATGTAGCAAGGCACAGAAACGGAGTCGACATCTCTCCATCTCTGTGCCTTGTTTCTGTTGTATGCCCGCGGGTTCGCCGGTTTGCGCGTCCAGCTCCCGCTTTTTCCCCTTCGAGAGCTTGGCATACGGTATGAACTTTTCCATGATGTTCCTTTCTATTTATCCAGCTGTGGACAGCATTTCAATGGTAATGGACAGCCGCCCGCCAAGGGCGGTCGCGATGCGTTCCGGTGTCGCCACGGATGGGTTCGCCACGCCCCGCTCGATCTTGGAGATGTCGGACTGGTCGATGTCGGTCAGGTCTGCCAGCTGCTTCTGCGACATCCCCGCCAGCGCTCGGGCAGACGCGACGGCGTGGGAGGACGCGTGCTGTATGGGGGGATACAAGAGCAACGCAGGTCATCCCTCGAAGCCGATCATCAGACCGCCGGATTCGGCGTAGAAGGAGCCCAGCCCGCGGGTGGGAGCGATCTGTACGTCCGCTCCCGGCCAGGCGTCCAGAAGCATGAAACGGAGCATGTCTGCGCCCTCCCGGGCCTGGCAGTGGGCGATGCGCACCCGGCCCCCGGCATAGCCCCGCTCCGCCATGCTGCGCAGAACGGTATCCAGCGCGGAACGCTGTCCCCGGCTCTTGCGCAGCAGCTCCAGCGTGCCGTCGTCCGTATACTCCGCCTCTGCCGTCACGATCTTCAGCGGCACGCAGGCAAAGCGCACGCCCTGCAGCGACAGCAGATCGGCGGCGTAAGGCGGCAGTCACGACGCAACAGGCCCGCTGCAAACGCAGTTTGCAGCGGGCCTTGAGCTTGTCAAAGAAAGCGGGGATGTCGGTCGCGCAAGGGGGAGCTCGAGGGGGACGAAAGTCCCGCCTCGAATGGGATAAATAGCCGCCAAGCGCCTGCGGTGCAGGCGTTTGGGGAGCGCAGCGACGTTTTTTGCGGCGGCTTGCCGCCGGGAAAAATACGGCGTTTTCAGGCTGTCAAAAATCCTTTTTTGACAGCCTGAGGCCCGCTGCAAACGCAGTTTGCAGCGGGCCTTGTTCTTTTGCGTCTTTACAGCGCCTGTTCCAGCTGATCTCGCACGGCGGCGATGAAGCCATCGGTGTCCGTGACCGTGCCCCGGCCCAGCAGCTGGGCGATGTCCCCGGTGACCATACCGGCCCGGATGGCGTCCAGAGCGGCGTCCTCCAGCTTCTGGGCGAAGGCGGCCAGGTCCTCCAGAGCGTCCAGCCGGCCCCGCTTGCGCAGCGCGCCGGTCCAGGCGAACAGGATGGCCATGGGGTCGGTGCTGGTCCGCTCTCCTGCCTGCCGCCGCCGCCAGTGGCGGGTGACGGTGCCGTGGGCGGCCTCGTACACGGTCCGGCCCGTGGGGGAGATGAGCACGCTCTTCATCAGCGCCAGCGACCCGAAGGCCGCGCCGATCATGTCGCTCATCACGTCCCCGTCGTAGTTCTTCAGCGCCCACACGAAGCCCCCCGACGAGCGCATGCAGCGGGCCACCGCGTCGTCGATGAGGGTGTAGAGATACTGTATGCCCGCCTTCCGGAAGGCGTCGGCGTACTCCTGGTCGTACACCCGCTGGAAAATGTCCCGGAACCGGGCGTCGTAGGTCTGGCTGATGGTGTCCTTACAGGAGAACCACAGGTCCTCTCCCCGGTCCAGGGCGCAGGCAAAGCAGCTGCGGGCGAAGGCCTCGATGCTCCTGTCGGTGTTGTGCATGGCCAAAGCCACGCCGGGGCCCTGGAAGGCGAACACGGTCTTCTCCTCCGTCCCGCTCACCAGGCGCACCGTCTGGCCAGCGTCCGCGGCCAGCTCCACGCCCTTATATACGTCCCCGTACCCGTGGCGGGCCACGGTGATGGGTTTCGTCCACGTGGGCACCAGGGGCGTGGCCCCCGGCAGCAGGATGGGCGAGCGGAAGATGGTCCCATCCAGGGCCGAGCGCAGGGTGCCGTTGGGGCTGGGGTACAGCCGGGGCAGGTCGTACTCGACCTTACGCTGGGCGTTGGGGGTGATGGTGGCGCACTTGACGCCCACCCCCAGACGGTCCACCGCCCTGGCCGCCTCCATGGTGACGGCGTCGTCCGTGTCCCTGCGGCTGGGCAGGCCCAGGTCGTAATACTCCGTTTTCAGTTCCACGAAGGGCTCCAGCAGCTCCCGCTTCACCATCGCCCACATCAGGCGGGTCATCTCGTCGCCGTCCATCTCCACGATGGGCGTGGTCATTTTGATCTTATCCATTGCCGCTCCCCCTATGGGCCCGGTACCAGTTGATGAGGCACCCATCCAGCAGTATCTGCCGCTCCTTTTCCGTGAGCGCGCCCAGGCCCAGCGTCACGGGCGTGTCCCCGATAAAGCCCTGTACCTGCTCCGCGCTGGCCGCCAGCGACGCGCGGATGCCCGGCACCCGCAGCGTATCCCCCGGCTGCCAGGAAAAATCTCCGTCGTAGGTGAAGGGGACGATGCCCCAGTTGATGAGGTTGGCCCGATAGCGGCGGGTGGCGTACTCCCTGGCCACGTTGGCCGCGCCCCCCAGCACCCGCTGGCAGGAGGCGGCCTGCTCCCGTGCCGAGCCGTCCCCAGGCTTGACCGCGTAGATGGCGCTCTGCTTCCCCTCGGCCTGCAGGGCCCGGCACCGGGGCACGTACTCCGGCGCCCGGCGGCCCAGGGCGAAACCGGCCAGTTTCAAGGGATTGGATCGGTAACTGGAGGTCTCTCCGGAGGGGATCAGCTCGTCGGTGGTGGTCACCGGGTCCTGGATGACGGCGGCAAAGGTGACGGTCAGGTCCTCGGGCATGGCGGGGATCTCCGGCCAGGGCTGGATATTGGGCCCGTAGCGCAGCGGCTCGTCGGGCAGGGGGCTGCCGATGCCCCGGTACACCCGGCGCCGGTAGGGCGCGTCGTCGAAGCTGTCGGCTGGCTCCGGCATGTCGTAATCCATCTCTGTGGCCGGGGTGATGACGCCCCCGTTGGCGGCGGTGGCGGCGATGGACCGGGCGTCCATCAATATCACCTGGGCGCTCTGGCCCTGGGCGGGCTGGGAGCCCTCCCGGTTGGGGAAGTTGCGGGTGGTGTGGCGCAGGCTCACCGTGTCGTTGGCGGGCACGTCCCCCGCGCCGAAGCAGGGCCCGCAGAAGCAGGGCTTTACCACGCCGCCGGCGGTGATGATGGTCTCCAGCGCGCCGCTGCGCATGGCCGCCAGCTGCACCGGCATGCTGGCCGGATACACCGACAGGCCGAAGTATCCGCTGCCCACGCTTCTGCCCTTCAGGATGGCCGCGGCTTCGGCGATGTTCTCCAACAGGCCCCCGGCGCACCCGGCGATGACGCCCTGCCCGGCTAGCTTTCCAGCCAGCTGAGACACCGGCACCGCCTTGGATGGATGGTAGGGCAGCGCCGCCATGGGCTCCAGCGCGGACAGGTCCACGGTCACCAGAGCGTCGTACAGCGCCCCCTCCGCAGGATCCATCCGCTTATAGTCCCCCAGACGGCCCCGCAGGGCCAGCCAGGCTTCCGTCTTTTCATCTGTCTGCCAGATACTGGACAAGCAAGCCGTCTCCGTGGTCATCACGTCCAGGCCCATCCGCCAGTCCATGGACAGGTTCTTCACCCCCGGCCCGGCGAACTCCAGCACCGCGTTTTTCACCAGCCCCTCGGGGAACACCGCCCCGCACAGAGCCAGGGCCGCGTCGTGGGGACCCACCCCCTGCCGGGGGGAGCCGGTGAGGTACACCAGTATCACCCGTGGCGCGGGCAGCTCATAGGTATCGCCCAGCAGCTGCTTGACCAGCTCCGGACCGCCCTCGCCCACGCCCATGGTACCCAGCGCGCCGTAGCGGGTGTGGCTGTCGGAGCCCAGGAGCATCTTCCCGCACCCGGCCAGCCGCTCCCGTGCGTACTGGTGGATGACCGCCAGGTTCGCAGGCACATACTCGCCGCCGAACCGCCGGGCGGCGGACAGGCCGAAGACGTGGTCGTCCGCGTTGATGGTGCCGCCCACCGCGCACAGGCTGTTGTGGCAGTTGGTGAGAACATAGGGCAGCTCGAACCTGGTCATGCCCGAGGCCATGGCCGTCTGGATGATGCCCACATAGGTGATGTCGTGGCTGATGAGGCCGTCGAAGCGGATGCGCTCGCCCCCGTGGGCCGCCAGCACCCCCGCCGCCATGGTCCCGGACCGGTCGGCCTTCTCTGAGGGCGCTGTGGGCGCGCCCGCATGCCACATGACCTTCTCGCCGCTGAATGTGATCATTTCCGCCACCTGCCGTCTCGTTGTCGTTGCCATTTATTATACAGTCTGCACGCAGGATAGTAAAGGGCCGTTTCGCCAAAAATCACAACAAAAATGTAAAATCCATTGTGATAAGTTGCAAAAATAGCGAGCTCTTCCCAAAATTATCGGGCATATTTCATCAATTTTGAAAGACTCAAAAAAGAAACTTGCAAAACTATGGCACTGTGTGTATAATATCAAATCATAATGATCATCAATGATCATCGCAAGGAGACACGGCATGAACGGCGACACCTTTGTGATCGACAAATATATGAACGTCCTGTGTGCGGACGCGGCGGAGCGCTACGCCATCGACCCGGCCTATTTCGCCCGCACCCACCGGGGCCTGCGCAACGATGACGGCACCGGCGTGCTGGTGGGCGCCACCCGTATCGGCAGCGTGCTGGGCTACTATATGCAGGACGGGGAACGGGTGCCCATGGATGGGCGGCTTCTGTACCGGGGCATCTCGGTGGAGGACATCGTCCAGAGCCACTGGGAGGATGGCACCTTCGGCTACGAGGAGGTGGTCTACCTGCTGCTGCTGGGGCGGCTGCCCAACTGGCGGCAGCTGGAGATGTTCTCCGCCATGCTCTCGGAGGCGCGGCCTCTTCCTCACGGCTTTTTCGACGACATGATATTGAAAAACCCCAGTCCGGACGTGATGAACGGCCTGGCCCGGAGCGTGCTGGCCCTGTACGCCTACGACCACGACCCCGACGGCCGGTCTGTGGAGAACCTGATGCGCCAGTCGGTGGGGCTCATCGCCCGGCTGCCGGTGATCGTGGCCCAGACCTACGCCGTCAAGCGGCACGTGTACGAGCAGTCCAGCCTGTACATCCACCACCCCAAGGACGAGCTGAGCCTGGCGGAGAATTTCCTGCGCATGGCCCGCAAGGATAAGAGCTACACCCCCCTGGAGGCCCGCATTCTGGACCTGATGCTCATTCTCCACGCCGAGCACGGCGGCGGCAACAACTCCACCTTCGTCTGCCGGGCCATGTCCTCCTCCGGCACGGACACCTACGCCGCCATCGCCGGAGCCATCGGCTCGCTGAAGGGGCCGCTGCACGGCGGGGCCAACGCCAAGGTGCGCCAGATGCTCTCGGCCATCGGCCAGCGGGTGGACGCGGACAGCTCCGACGACGCCATCCGCGCCTGTCTGGCGGACGTGCTGGCCGGGCGGCTGGGCGACGGCTCCGGCAAGCTCTACGGCCTGGGCCACGCGGTGTACACCCTGTCCGACCCACGGGCGGTGGTCATCAAGCGCTACGCCGGGGCCCTGGCCCAGGAGAAGGGCCGCCAGGCGGAGATGGACCTGATGGAGCGCATCGAGCGCATCGGCATCGAGCTGGTGGCGGAGAAAAAGGGCGCCTGCTGCGCCAACGTGGATTTCTATTCCGGGTTCGTGTACGACATGCTGGGCATCCACCCGGAGCTGTACACCCCCCTGTTCGCCGTGGCCCGCATCGCGGGCTGGTGCGCCCACCGGATGGAGGAGGTGCTCACCGGCAACCGCATCATGCGCCCGGCCTACCGGGCTGTCAACGAGCCGGGTGGCTATATCCCTATGCCCCAGCGGCAGTGATATTCTCCTTTGAAGCAGCAGCGGAGACCGTTTGGCCTCCGCTGCTGCTTCAACTGTCCTGAGCATAAACGCTATATTTATTATCCCGGCTATCCCAGCGCTAATACGCAAAGCTGCCGTCGTATACCTTCACGACCGCGCCGGTGAGGATGACGTTTTCGCCGGTATAGCGGACGGTCAGGTCCCCGCCGGGGAGGACCACCTTGATATCCCGGTCCCGGTCGCAGAAGCCGTTTTCCACCGCCGCCGCCACCGCCGCGCACGCGCCGGTGCCGCAGGCCAGAGTGGCGCCGATGCCCCGCTCCCAGACCCGCACCCGCAGGGTAGTGCGGTTCACCACATGCACGAACTCCGCGTTGACCCGCTCCGGGAACAGGGGCGCGTACTCAAAGGCCGGTCCCAGCTTTTCCAGCTCCAGACGCTCCAGAGCGTCCGTGAACACCACACAGTGTGGATTGCCCACGTTGACGCAGTTGATCTGCCAGTCCTCGCCGCCGACGCGGGCGGGATAGCAGATCATCCGCTCGCTGTCCGCCGCCGCGGGGATATCCGCCGAGCGCAGACTGACCTTTCCCATGTCCACGGACACGGAGCTGACCTTCCCGTCTCGGGTAAAGAGATGGGCTGTCTTGATGCCGCTGGCTGTCTCCACGGTGACGCGCTCGCTGTGGACAAGGCCCTTGTCGTACAGGTACTTCGCCACGCAGCGGACGCTGTTGCCCGCCATACGGCCCTCGCTGCCGTCCCGGTTGAAGCTGCGCATCTTCACGTCCGCTATGTCGGACCTCTCCATCAGCACCAGCCCGTCGCTGCCGATGCCGAAGTGGGCGGGGCAGAGGCTGACGCACAGGGATTCGGGGCTCGTGATGGCCCCGTTAAAATTCTCCACGAAGATATAGTCATTGCCGCAGCTCTGCATCTTGGTAAAGGCCGCGGTACGGCGCTGTTTTCGCATGGCGTTGATGTCCACCAGCTCCGTGTTCTCCTGGCTGAAGCGGCTGGCGATCATGTCTGCCAGGGCGTTTGCGGTGTCCAGAGAGGTGAGGCAGGGGATGCCCAGCTGCATGGCCTTCCGGTGCAGGGCGATATAATCGCCCATGGTGGCGTCCTTGACCGCCCCGGTGTATACGATATAGCAAAGGCGGCCGCTCTCCATGAGCCGGTGTATCCGGTCGCTCTCGGTGGCGTTGGGCACTTCTGACACCTCCACGCCCAGCGACGCGATAGCCGCCGCCGTGCCGGGGGTGGCGTAGAGCTTCAGACCCAGCTCATAAAACTGGCGGGCCAGGGTCAGGACCTCCTGATAGTCCCCGGTCTCCACGCTTAAAAGCACGCCCGCGTCCGTCAGAGTCCGGGGCGGGACCTTGAATCCGGCGGCGGTGAGTCCCTTGAACATGGCTTCTGCCAGCGTTGCGCCGATGCCCAGCACCTCGCCGGTGGATTTCATCTCCGGACCCAGGATGGAGTTGGCGTCGTTGAGCTTCTCAAAGGAGAACACCGGTACCTTGACCGCGAAATAGGGCGGCGCGGGCGCGAGGCCCGGCGCATACCCCAGGTCCTTAAGCTTTGCTCCCAGCATGATCCGGGATGCCAGATCCACCATGGGCACGCCCGTCACCTTGCTGATATAGGGCACTGTCCGGGACGCCCGAGGGTTCACCTCGATGACGTACAGCTCCCCGTCGTAGATGAGATACTGGATGTTCACAAGACCCTTGGTGCCCAGGGCCAGGGCCAGCTTCTCCGAGCAGTCGCAGATCCGCTCCAGCTGCTGGTCGTTCAGGTTGTAGGGCGGATAGACGGCGATGGAGTCGCCGCTGTGCACGCCCGCCCGCTCGATATGCTCCATGACGCCGGGGATGAGCACCTGCTCTCCGTCGGAGAGCACGTCCACCTCCAGCTCGATGCCGGGCATGTACTTGTCCACCAGCACCGGGTTTTCGATGCCGCCGGACAAAATGGTCTTCATGTACCGCTCAGTCTGGGCCCGGTCCCGTGATATGGTCATGTTCTGTCCGCCGATCACATAGCTGGGCCGCAGCAGCACCGGGTAGCCCAGCTCCTCTGCCGCGCTGAGGGCCTCTTCCAGTCCGTTCACGCCCCGGCCCCTGGGCCTGCTGATGCCGAAGCGCTCCAAAAGCGCGTCGAAGCGGGCCCGGTCCTCCGCCATGTCGATGCTGTCGGCGGAGGTGCCCAGGATGGGGATGCCCAGCTTATCCAGAAACTGGGTCAGCTTGATGGCCGTCTGGCCGCCGAAGGCTACTACCACTCCGATGGGCTTTTCCACCCGGATGATGTTCAGCACGTCCTCCCGGCACAGGGGCTCAAAATACAGCCGGTCGGCGGTGTCATAGTCGGTGGACACCGTCTCCGGGTTGTTGTTGACGATGACCACGTCGTAGCCCATCTCCCGCAATGTCCAGACGCAGTGGACAGAGCTGTAGTCGAATTCGATGCCCTGGCCGATGCGGATGGGACCGGAGCCCAGCACCATCACCACCGGTCTGCCGCTGCGGGGGAAGGACTCCGCCTCGCACTCGGCGTCAAAGCCGGAATAGAAATAGGGCGTCTCCGCGTCAAACTCCGCGCCGCAGGTGTCCACCATCTTGTAGCGCATGGGCATGCCTGGGGTCTTTTCCGCGCCGCTCAGACGGCACAGGGCCTCATCCGTATAGCCCAGGAGCTTGCCCTCCCGGTAGTTATCCGCCGTTAGGCCGTCCCGGACCAGCTCCCGCTCGAATCGGGCGAGATTTGCGATCTTATACAAAAACCACTTGTCGATCTTGGTGATATCGTGGATCTCCTCCACGCTCACGCCGGTCTTTAGGGCCTCGAAAACGGTGAACAGCCGCCGGTCGTTCTGCTCCGCCAGCCGCTCCCGGACCGGGGCGGCGGACAGGGGAGGGGCGTTCAGGGTGTCCAGGGATATCTCCGCGCCCCGGACGGCTTTCATGAGGGCCATCTCAAAGCCGGAGGCGATGGCCATGACCTCCCCGGTGGCCTTCATCTGGGTGCCCAGCTGGCGGCTGGAGCCGGAGAACTTGTCAAAGGGCCACTTGGGCAGCTTGACCACCACATAGTCCAGCGCGGGCTCAAAGCAGGCGCAGGTCTTGCCGGTGACCTCGTTTTTTACCTCGTCCAGGGTGTAGCCCAGAGCGATCTTGCAGCTCAGCTTGGCGATGGGATAGCCCGTGGCCTTGCTGGCCAGGGCCGAGGACCGGGAGACACGGGGGTTGACCTCGATGACGGCGTATTCAAAGCTGTCCGGGTTCAAAGCGAATTGGCAGTTGCAGCCGCCCTCGATGCCGATGGCCGTGATGATGTCCAGGGCCGCCGTGCGCAGCATCTGGTATTCCTTGTCGCTGAGGGTCAGGGCGGGCGCCACCACGATGGAGTCGCCGGTGTGGATGCCTACCGGGTCCAGGTTCTCCATGGAGCAGACGGCGATCACGTTGCCCGCTCCGTCCCGCATGGTCTCGAACTCGATCTCCTTCCAGCCGGAGATGCACCGCTCCACCAGGACCTGACTGATAGGGGACAGATCCAGGCCGCTTCTGGCGATGAGCCGCAGTTCCGCCTCGTCCTTGGCGATACCGCCGCCGGTGCCGCCCAGGGTATAGGCCGGGCGGACGATCACCGGATAGCCGATCTCCCCGGCGATGGCCAGAGCGCCCTCCAGATCCGTGGCCGTGGCGGAGGGGATCACCGGCTGGCCGATGGCCTTCAGCGTCTCGCGGAACATCTCCCGGTCCTCGGCCTTCTCGATGGCCTCGATGGACGAGCCCAGAAGACGGACGCCGTATTTTTCCAACGTCCCGTCCCGGCTCAGCTGCATGGCGATGGTCAGGCCGGTCTGGCCGCCCAGACCCGCCAAAAGTCCGTCCGGCCGCTCCTTGGCGATGATACGGCGGACCGTGGCGGCGGTGAGGGGCTCCAGATAGATCTCATCGGCCAGATCCTTGTCGGTCATGATGGTGGCCGGGTTGGAGTTGACCAGCACGGTGTTGATCCCCTCCTGCCGCAGGACCCGGCAGGCCTGTGCGCCGGCGTAGTCGAACTCCGCGGCCTGGCCGATCACGATAGGGCCGGAGCCGATGACCAATACTTTCCGTATGCCGCTGTCCTTAGGCATGCCCGTTCCCTCCCATCATCATGGCCAGAAACCGGTCGAAGAGAAATTCCGTATCGTGGGGCCCGCCGCTGGCCTCCGGGTGGAACTGGACGGTGAAGCAGTTGAGGTCCGGGTAATCCAGGCCCTCGCAGCTGCCGTCGTTGGCGTTGACGTAGCTGAGCTCCGCCAGAGCCTCCATGCTCTCGCTGCGCACGGCGTAGCCATGGTTCTGGCTGGTGATGTAGCAGCGGCCGGTGGCGAGGCAGCGGACGGGCTGGTTGGCGCCCCGGTGGCCGTACTTGAGTTTGACCGTCTCGCCGCCCGCGGCCAGGGCCGTGAGCTGATGCCCCAGGCAGATGCCGAAGATGGGGAGAGCGCCCAGGAGCTTTTTGAGCTGTTCGACGCAGTAGACGTTCTCCGCCGGATCGCCGGGGCCGTTGGACAGCATGAGCCCGTCCGGATGAAGCGCCAGCACATCCTCCGCCGGAGTATCATAGGGCAGCACCGTCACCCGGCAGCCCCGCTTCGTGAGATTGCGGACGATGTTCCCCTTGGCGCCGTAGTCCAGCAGGGCCACGGAGAATCTCTCCTGCCCCTGGGCGGGGATAACGGAGGCGGCGCGGCAGCTGGCGGCCGCCACCGCGTTTTTGACCGCGTAAGCGGCGATGTCGCTCCGGTCGGCCGGGACCGCCGAGCAGATCTTGGCGTTCATGACCCCCTGGGTCCGGATCATTTTCGCCACGGCACGGGTGTCGACGCCGCAGATGCCGGGCACGCCCCGGTCCTTCAAAAACCGGTCCAGCTCGTACTGGCAGCGGAAATTGGAGGGCTGCTCGCACAGCTCCCGGACCACATAGCCCCTGGCGAGGCACTGGCCCTCGAAATCCGACTCGATGACGCCGTAGTTGCCGATGAGGGGAAAGGTCTGCAGGATGATCTGCCCGGCATAGCTGGGGTCGGTCAGTGTCTCCAGATAGCCCTCCATGCCGGTGGTGAACACCAGCTCTCCCAGGCCGTCGCCGTCCGCGCCGATGCGTCGGCCCTCGAACACGGCGCCGTTATTCAGTACAAGATAGGCTTTTCCCATGCGTGTCCCTGACTTCTCTTATACAAGGGTGGCCGCCATGACGGCCTTGATGGTGTGCATCCTGTTCTCGGCCTCGTCGAAGACGATGGACTGGGGCCCCTCGAACACACCGTCAGAGACCTCCATGCAGTCCAGGCCGAATTTCTCGTGGATATCCCCGCCGATCTGCGTCTGCAGGTCGTGGAAGGCGGGCAGGCAGTGCATGAACCGGCACTGGGACCCCGCCTGGGCCATGAGGGCCTCGTCGACCCGGTAGGGGCGCAGGTCCTGTATCCGCTGGGCCCAGACCTCCTCCGGCTCGCCCATGGACACCCACACGTCGGTATACAGCACGTCCGCGTCCTTCACGGCGGCCATGGGGTCCGTCTCAAAGGCCAGCTCCGCGCCGGTTTGGGCGGCGATGGCGCGGCATTGGGCCACAAGCGCTCCGTCCGGGAAATAGGCCTCCGGGGCGCAGGCGGTAAAGCGCATACCCATCTTGGCGCAGCCCACCATGAGGGAGTTGCCCATATTGTAACGGGCGTCCCCCAGATAGACGAGCTTCCGCCCGGCCAGGGAGCCGAAGTGCTCCCGGATGGTGAGAAAGTCAGCCAGGATCTGGGTGGGATGGGACTCGTTGGTCAGGCCGTTCCAGACGGGCACGCCAGCATAGGCGGCCAGCGCCTCCACCCGCTCCTGGCCGAAGCCCCGGTACTCGATCCCGTCAAAGATGCGGCCCAGGACCCGTGCCGTGTCGGCGATGCTCTCCTTTTTCCCAAGCTGAGAGGACTTCGGGTCCAGATACACGGCCGTCATCCCCAGATCGGCGGCGGCCACCTCAAAGCTGCACCGGGTGCGGGTGCTGGTCTTCTCAAAGACCAGCGCTATATTTTTGCCTGGGCAGAGGCGGTGGGCCACGCCCTTTTTCTTCTCGTCCTTCAGCCGGGCCGAAAGATCCAGCAGCGCGGCGATCTCCGCGGGGCTGCAGTCCAGCAGCTTCAGAAAGCTGCGGCCCTTGAGCTCGATATTTCCGTTCAGCTTCATCCCTGTCTCCTCCTCAGACCAACTCTTCCTTTATGCGTGACACCGCCTGCATCAGCAGCTCCTCCGGGATGTTCAGCGCTGGCAGGAGCCGTATTTTGTCCTTGGCTGTGAGGCACAGTACGCCCTTGCCGATCAGCGCCCGGACAACGTCCCCTG
Source organism: uncultured Oscillospiraceae bacterium (assembly GCA_947629245.1). GTDB lineage: Bacteria > Bacillota > Clostridia > Oscillospirales > Oscillospiraceae > CAJOIG01. The sequence goes on from CANRDC010000009.1 coordinate 30,209, forward strand.
CCGCCTTTTCGGCGGGTTTTATGCCGATCATCAGGCCCAGTCCGGTGACAGCCTCCACCCCCGGCGCGCCCTCCAGGGCCTGACGGACCAGGTCCCCCTTGCGGGCCACCGACCCAAGAAACGCCTCGTCCAGCCGCCCGATGACGCTCAGCGCGCCCGCGCAGCAGACCGGGTTGCCCCCAAAGGTGGAGCCGTGGTCCCCGCTGCCCAGGACATATTCCACTTTTTCCCCCAGCAGCGCCGCCCCCAGGGGCAGACCGCCGCCCAGGCCCTTGGCCGTGGAGACCACGTCCGGCGTCACGCCGTAGTGCATATAGGAATAGAGCTTGCCCGTGCGGCCGTTGCCGGTCTGGACCTCGTCCACCATGAACACGATGTCCTCCTGCTCGCAGAAGGCGGCCACGGCCTGGACATATCCCTTATCCAGCACGTGTACGCCGCCCTCGCCCTGCACGCACTCGATGAGCACGCCCGCCGCCTTGTTTTGCAGCGCCGCGGCCTTCAAAGCTTCCATGTCGTTGGCGGGTACATGCACAAAGCCGGGGGTCAGGGGTTGGAAGAGCGCGTGGAAATGGTCCTGGCCGGTGGCGGCCAGGGTGGTCAGGGTCCGGCCGTGGAAGCTGTTTTCCAGGGTGACGATGGTATAGTGGTCCGGGCCCTTCTTCTCGGCGGCGTACTTCCGGGCGGCCTTCACGGCGCATTCGTTGGCCTCGGCGCCGGAATTGCCGAAAAAGACCTTCTTCATCCCGGTCCTCTCGCACAGAAGCTGGGCAAGCCGCGCGCAGGGCTCGGTGTAGTAGAGGTTGGACATGTGCTGCACCTTGTCCAGCTGCTCCGTGACCGCCGCCCTCCAGGCGTCGTCCGCCACGCCGAAGGCGGTCACGCCGATGCCGCTGCCCAGGTCGATATACTCCCGGCCCGTCTCGTCATAGACAAGAGAGCCCTTCCCGCGGACGATCTCCACCGGGAACCGGGCGTACGTATTGGCTACATATTTTTTGTCGATCGCTTTTAAATCAGGCATCTTCTTCCTCTCCTTTTACGACCATGGTCCCGGCGCCCTCGTCGGTCAAAAGCTCCATCAGGATGGAGTGAGGCACGCGCCCGTCCATGATGATAACGCTCTCCACGCCCCGGTAGATGGCGTCGATGCAGCAGTCCACCTTGGGGATCATCCCCCCGGTGATCACGTCCTGCCGGAACAGCTCCGTGGCCTGCCGGATCGTAAGGCGGTCCACCAGCGTCTCGGGCCGGTCCTTGTCCAGCAGGACACCGGCGATGTCTGTCATCAGGATCAGCCGGTGAGCGTGCAGGGCCCCGGCGATGCAGGCCGCCGCCGTGTCCCCGTTGATGTTGTAGACGCCGCCTGCCTCGTCACGGCCCACAGTGGAGACGACAGGGATATAGCCCTTTTCCAGAAGATCCATGACCGGTCGGATGTCCACCCCTTCGATGCTGCCCACATAGCCCAGCTGGGGATTTTTCATTTTGGCCCGGATGAGGCCGCCGTCCACACCGGACAGGCCCATGGCCCGGCCGCCCTTGACCTCCAGCAGATTCACGAGGGATTTGTTGACCTTACCCGCCAGGACCATCTGTACGATGTCCATGGTCTCCTGGTCCGTGACCCGCAGGCCGTTCACGAACTGGGGTTCCTTCCCGAGCCTGGCCATCATCTCGCTGATCTCCGGACCGCCGCCGTGGACCAGCACCACCTTTACGCCCACCAGGCTCAGAAGGACGATATCCTCCATCACCTGCTGCTTGAGCTGTTCGTTCACCATGGCGTTCCCGCCGTATTTGACCACGACGATCTGGCCGTTATACTGTTTGATATAGGGAAGGGCCTGGGTGAGCACCTGGGCCCGCTGGGCATTTGAAAACTGCAGTTGTTCCATCGGCTTCTCCATCATTATCAGGTGCGGTAATCTCCGTTGATCTTCACATAGTCGTAGGTCAGGTCGCAGCCCCAGGCGGTGGCGGAGGCCGCTCCGTCTCCCAGAGAGACCAGGATCTCGATCTCGTCCTCCAGCAGGACCTTCTTGGCCTCCTCCTCGGAAAAGTCCACTCCGGCCCCGTCCCGGCAGACCTCCACGCAGCCCGCCGCGGAGCGGAAGCTTACGCCCACCTTGTTCACATCCAGGTCCGCGCCGCTGTAGCCCAGCGCGCACAGGACCCGGCCCCAGTTGGCGTCCGCGCCGAACATGGCCGCCTTCACAAGGCTGGAGCAGATCACGCTCTTGGCGGCGGTCCGGGCCGCCGCCAGATCCCTGGCCCCGGTCACGGAGCACTCCAGAAGCCTGGTGGCCCCCTCGCCGTCCCCGGCGATGGCCCGGCACAGAGCCACGGTCACACTGTTCAGGGCCTCCATGAAGGCGGTGAATCCGTCGCCCTCGGCCGTGATCTCGGCGTTGCCCGCAAGACCGTTTGCCAGGACGCAGACCATGTCGTTGGTGGAGGTGTCCCCGTCGATACTGATCATGTTGAATGAATTGGCCACGTCGCCGGACAGGGCCTTTTGCAGCATGGCGGGGGAGATTGCCGCGTCGGTGGTGAGAAAGACCAGCATGGTGGCCATGTTGGGATGGATCATGCCGCTGCCCTTGGCGATGCCCCCCAGCCGACAGGTCCTGCCATCCAGCTCAAACTCTACCGCCGCCTGCTTGGGATGGGTGTCGGTGGTCATGATGGCCTCGCAGGCGTCGGTGCTGCCGTCCGCAGACAGGTCCGCCGCCAGAGCGCCGATCCGGTCCCGGACCGGGTCCAGGCTCAGCCTCTGGCCGATGACGCCGGTGGAGGCCACGATCACGTCCTCCGCCGGGATATCCAGCGTCCGCGCCGCCAGCTCCGCCATGCCACGGGCGATCTGCGGCCCGTCGGCGTTGCAGGTGTTGGCGTTGCCGCTGTTGCAGATCACGGCCTGGGCCATGCCGTCGGCCAGGTGTTCTCTGGTGACGGTCAGGGGCGCGCCCTTGACCAGATTGGTGGTGTATACAGCCGCGGCGGCGGCCCGTTTTTCGCTCACGATCAGGGCCAGATCCTTCTTGCTGCGGTTGTGCCGGATGCCGCAGTGGATGCCCGCGGCCCTGAATCCTCTGGCGGCGCAGACGCCGCCGGAAATACTCTTCATATGTCCTCTCCTACAGATTCAACCCCGTGGTCTCGTCCAGACCCAGGAGGATATTCATGTTCTGAATGGCGGCGCCGGAGGCGCCCTTGCCAAGATTGTCGAAGGTGGAGATGAGCAGGATGCGCGCATCGTTCCCCGCTACGGTCACGCTCATGCCGTCGCTGCCGCTCAGGGCGTTGGCGGCCAGCATCCCATCGGGGCAGGGCTCATAGCGGACCACCGGTCCCGTGTACACGTCCCGGTACAGGGCCTTCACGTCCTCTATCCCGCCCCTGAGCTGGGAGGCAAAGACCGGCACCGTCACCTGCATGCCGCTGGTAAAATCCGCCACCACCGGGCAGAACGCCGGGGCCCTGTCGAGCCCGCACACGGCGGCCATCTCCGGAAGATGCTTGTGGGCCTGGGTAAGGCCGTACTGCCGGGGGCTGTCATAGGCCGCCGGGCGGTCCGCCGCCTCGTACTCGCCGATCATCTTCTTTCCGCCGCCGGAGTAGCCCGTCAGGGAGAAGCATGTCAGCTCCGCGTCCTTTGCCAGCAGCCCCACCCGGACCAGCGGCTCCACCAGCGAGATAAAGCCGCTGGCGTGGCAGCCGGGATTGGCGATGCGGCGGCTGGCGCGGATGCGCTCCCGCCGGGACCCCAGCTCCGGGAAGCCGTACTCCCAGCCGGGAGCCGTCCGGTGGGCGGTGGAGGTGTCGATCACCGCCGTATCCCCGTGGACCAGGGCCGCCGCCTCGCTGGCGGCGTCGTCCGGCAGACAGAAAAAGGCGATGTCCGCTTCATTGATGGCCTCCTCCCGGGCCCGAGGGTCCTTGCGCCGGTCCTCGGGCAGGGCGATCAGCTCCAGCTCCGGCCGGGAGGTCAGCCGCTCCCGGATGCGCAGGCCGGTGGTACCGGCGCTGCCGTCGATAAATATTTTCGTCATGCTTTCAAAAACTCCTTGATCTACGCGATCTGCGCCTCCACCGAGGCCAGAGAGGCGCCTCCTCGGAAACGCGCTTTTCCATACGCGCCTCCGTCTTTTACGCAGAATTCCTGCACGGGCCCCAGAGCCCGTGCAGGATCTGAATCTTGAATCCCTTTTATTCCTTCCCGTCCACCAGCGCCTGGACCTTGATAGGCAGACCGAAGAGGTTGATGAAGCCCTGGGCGTCCTTCTGGTCGTAATCGCTCTCGCCGAAGGTGGCAATCTTCTCGGAATACAGGCTGTAGGGGCTCCAGACCCCGGCGTTGATCATGTTGCCCTTATAGAGCTTCAGCCGCACCTTGCCGGTGACCCGCTCCTGGGTCTTGTCCACAAAGGCGCTGAGGGCCTCCCGCAGGGGTGTGAACCACTGGCCGTTGTACACCAGCTCCGCGAAGGTGATGGAAAGCCGCTGCTTCTCATGGGCGGTCATCTTGTCCAGACACACGCTCTCCAGCACCGAGTGTGCCTTGTAGAGGATCGCGCCGCCCGGCGTCTCGTATACGCCCCGGCACTTCATGCCCACCAGCCGGTTCTCCACGATGTCCAAAAGGCCGATGCCGTTGGCTCCGCCCAGCTCGTTGAGCTTGAGGATGATGTCCTTGGCGCTCAGCTTCTCGCCGTTCAACGCCACGGGCACGCCCTGTTCAAAGTCCAGGGTTATGTAGGTGGGCTTATCCGGGGCCTGGAGGGGGCTCACGCCCATCTCCAGAAAGCCGGGCTTTTCATACTGGGGCTCGTTGCCGGTGTCCTCCAGGTCCAGACCCTCGTGGCTCAGGTGCCACAGGTTCTTGTCCTTGGAATAGTTGGTCTCCCGGTTGATGCGCAGGGGCACGTTATGGGCCTCGGCGTAGTCTATCTCCTCCTCCCGGCTTTTCAGGGACCACTCCCGCCACGGGGCGATGATGGGCATGTTGGGGGCGAAGTGCCTGATGGCAAGCTCGAAGCGGACCTGGTCGTTGCCCTTGCCGGTGCAGCCGTGGACGATGGCGTCCGCGCCCTCCTTCAGCGCCACCTCCACCAGGCCCTTGGCGATGCAGGGCCGGGCGTGGCTGGTGCCCAGCAGATATTCCTCGTACACCGCCCCGGCCTTCATGGTGGGGATGATGTAATCGTTCACATATTCCTCCGTCAGGTCCAGCACGTACAGCTTGGACGCGCCGGTGGCCAGGGCCTTTTCCTCCAGCCCCTCCAGCTCGTCCGCCTGGCCCACGTTCCCGGCCACGGCGATGACCTCGCAGTTATTATAGTTCTCCTTCAGCCAGGGGATGATGATGGACGTGTCCAGCCCCCCGGAATAGGCAAGCACTACCTTTTTGATGTCTTGCTTGTTCATGCTGTTTACTCCTGTTTTTCATCGGATGATCATGAATAATTATGCGGAAATTATAGGGTCTTATTCTGAAAATGTCAATGAATATTCACTATAATATTCATTATTGACAAATGTTTGGTGATGTTGGCGAAAGCGTCCCGCCCCGTGCGGGCCGTTCTTGGTCAATCTGCCGTCGTCCGAGGGGCATGAAGCGTCCGGACCCGGCCCTCATGGGGCCGGGTCCGGGGCGAGTCCGATCCGCGCGGCGCTCAAGGCCGCAGGGCCTCCGTCATGGTCCGCACGTACGCGCCCACGCGCTCCGGCGCGTCCTTGCCGTATTGGGCCAGCAGCTTGATGATGGCGGAGCCCACGATTGCCCCGTCGGAGAGGTCGGCCATTTTGACTGCCTGCTCCGGCGTGGAGATGCCAAAGCCGATGGCGCAGGGTATGGCTGTGTTGGCCCGGACCACCTTCACGATGGAGGCCAGGTCTGTGGTGATCTCGCTGCGGGTGCCGGTCACGCCCAGGCTGGAGACGATGTAGAGGAACCCCTCCGCCTCCCTGGCGATCATGGCGATGCGCCCCGCCGAGGTGGGGGCCACCAGGGAGATCAGGTCCACGCCGTACTGCTGGCACAGGGGCAGGAACTCCCCCTTTTCCTCGAAGGGCAGGTCGGGCAGGATGAGCCCGTCGACGCCGATGTCCCGGCAGGCGGAGATGAACCGCTCTGCGCCGTAGGAAAAGACCACGTTGGCGTAGGTCATGAACACCATGGGCACGGTCACGTCCCGGCGCAGGTCCCGGACCAGGCCGAATATCCTGTCCGTGGTGATCCCGCCGGTGAGCGCCCGGAGGTTGGCCGCCTGGATGACGGGACCCTCGGCGGTGGGGTCGGAGAAGGGGATGCCCAGTTCGATGAGGCTGGCCCCGTTTGCCACGCAGGCGCGGACGCAGGCGGCGGTAGTCTCCAGGTCGGGGTCGCCGCAGGTGATGAACGGGATGAACGCCTTGCCGCGGGCAAAGGCGTTGGCGATGTTACTCATGGATATCCTCCCCTCTGTAGCGGGCGATGGCCGCGCAGTCCTTGTCCCCCCGGCCGGAGATGGTGATGACGACGATCCGGTCCTTTCCCATGGTCGGGGCCAGCTTTTGCGCATAGGCCACCGCGTGGGCGGACTCAATGGCGGGGATGATGCCCTCCGTCCGGGCCAGATATTCAAAGGCGTCCACCGCCTCGTCGTCGGTGATGGGGACATACTCCGCCCGGCCGGTATCGTGCAGCCAGGCGTGCTCCGGGCCGATGCCGGGGTAGTCCAGCCCCGCGGAGATGGAGTATACCGGGGCGATCTGGCCGTATTCGTCCTGGCAGAAGTAGCTCTTCATGCCGTGGAAGATGCCCAGCCGCCCCGTGGCGATGGTGGCGGCGGTCTCAAAGGTGTCCACGCCCCGTCCGGCGGCCTCGCAGCCGATGAGCCGCACGGAGGGCTCCGGGATGAAGTGGTAAAAGCTGCCGATGGCGTTGGACCCGCCGCCTACGCAGGCGATCACCGCGTCGGGCAGTCGGCCCTCCTTCTCCTGAAGCTGCTGCTTGATCTCACGGGAGATCACCGCCTGGAAATCCCGGACGATGGTGGGGAAGGGGTGAGGACCCATGACGGAGCCCAGGCAGTAGTGGGTATCGTCGATGCGGCGGGTCCACTCCCGCATGGCCTCGGATACCGCGTCCTTCAGCGTGGCGGTGCCGGTGGTCACGGGCACCACCTCCGCCCCCAGAAGCCGCATCCGGTACACGTTCAGGGCCTGGCGCTTTGTGTCCTCCTCGCCCATGAACACCACACACCGCATCCCCATGAGGGCGGCGGCGGTGGCGGTGGCTACGCCATGCTGACCGGCGCCGGTCTCCGCGATGAGGCGGGTCTTGCCCATCTTCTTCGCCAGCAGCGCCTGGCCCAGGACGTTGTTGATCTTGTGGGCGCCGGTGTGGTTGAGATCCTCCCGTTTGAGGTAGATCTTCGCGCCCCCCAGGTCCTGGGTCATCTTCTCCGCATAGTACAGCCGGGAGGGGCGGCCCGCGTACTCGTTGAAAAGATAGGTCAGCTCCCGGTCAAAGTCCGGGTCGTTTTTGAAATGCTCATAGGCGGCCTCCAGCTCGATGACCGCGTTCATCAGCGTCTCCGGGATATACTGTCCGCCGTGGATGCCAAAGCGTCCGTTGGACATGGCGTTCATTCCTTTCGTGCGGCGGCCACAGCCGCCTTGATCTTGTCAAAGTCTTTTGCTTTCTCCGTCTCCACGCCGCTGGAGATGTCCAGGCCGTAGGGCCGGAGCCGGACTATGGCGTCGGGGATATTCTCCGGGGTCAGCCCGCCAGCCAGAATATAGGGCCGGGTCACGCCCTGGGTCAGGGACCAGTCAAAGGTCTCGCCGGTGCCGGTGCCGTTGTCCAAAAGGACCATATCGGCGGCGGAGGCGTTGGCGGCAGCCAGGTCCGCGGGGTCGCGGACCTTGAAGGCCTTCCAGACCGCGCAGCCGGGAGCCAGGGCCCGGAGAGCGGCGATAGTGCCGTCGTCCTCGCTGCCATGGAGCTGGGCCACGGCGATGGTGCCGTCGTTCAGCAGGGCCGCCACATCCTCCACGGGGCTGTTCACAAATACACCCACAGGGGTGATGCCGGGGGCCAGTCCCGCCCGCAGGGTCCGTACCTGGTCCGGGGCAAGGTTCCGGTGGCTTTTGGGGAAGTTGATGATGAAGCCGCACCAGTCCGGTCGGGCCGCGTTGACGTATTCGACGTCCTGGGGCCGGTAAAGACCGCAGATCTTGATCTTTGTCATTGCGCCGCCTCCCGCATGGCCGCCAGCAGCGCCGCCTTGTCCCGCGCGCGCATGAGGACCTCGCCCATGAGGACCGCGTCGGCCCCCAGCCTTCGCAGCGCCGCCGCGTCCGCCGGACCGGTCACGCCGCTCTCCGCCACGTATACCGCCTCCGGCGGGATAAGCTCCCGCAGCCGGGCGGCGTTGGAGAAGTCCACGGTAAAGTCCTTCAGGTTTCGGTTGTTCACGCCGATGATCCTGGCTCCGGCGCTGAGGGCGGAGCGTATCTCCGCCTCGTCGTGGGTCTCTACCAGGGCGGCCAGCCCCAGCCGGTCGCATATGTCCAGGTATTTGGCGACGGTGGCCGTGTCCAGAAGCGCGCAGATGAGAAGCACCGCGTTGGCGCCCATGACCTTGGCCTGGTAAAGCTGGTACTCGTCCACGGTAAAATCCTTGCGGAGCATAGGGAGCGATATCGCTTGTCGGATGTCACGAAAGATGTCGTCCGACCCTAAAAACCACTTGGGCTCCGTCAGGCAGGATACCGCGTCCGCCCCGGCGGCCTCGTAGGAGCGGGCGATGTCCAGGTAGGGAAAGTCCGGCGCGATGAGCCCCTTGGAGGGGGAGGCCCGCTTCACCTCGCAGATGAAGCTGAGGCCCGGCTTTTTAAGCGCGGCCACGAACGACTGCCCGTCGGCAGGACCGCCCCGGGCGGCCAGCTCCCGCATGGCCGCCGGGTCGATACGGGCCTTGTCCGCCGCTACCCGTTCCCGGGCGTGGGCGGACAGTTGGTCCAGGATGGTCATCTCACGCCTCCGGCCGGTTGGAGACCTCGATGAACCTGGCAAGCGTCTCGGCGGCCTTGCCGCTGTCGATGAGCTCCGCCGCCAGAGTCACGCCCTCGGTCCAGCTTGCCGCCTTGCCGCCGATGTAAAGGGCCGCGCCCGCGTTCAGCAGCACCGCGTCCCGCTTGGGACCGGGGGCGCCCGCCAGGATATCCCGGACGATCTGGGCGTTCTCCGCCGGGGCGCCGCCCGTAAGGTCGCTCTTTTCGCAGCGGGTCAGGCCGAAGTCCTCCGGCGTCACCGTATAGGACTTGAACCAGCCGTCCTTGAACTCGCACACGGCGGTGGGGGAGGACAGGGATATCTCGTCCAGCTTGTCCTTGCCGTAGACCACCATGCCCCGCTCCACGCCCAGGCTGATGAGCACCTGGGCCAGAGGCTCCACCAGGTACTCGTCATACACGCCCAGAAGCTGCGTCTTGGGGCTGCCGGGGTTGGTCAATGGTCCCAGGATGTTGAACACCGTCCTAAAGCCCAGCTCCTTGCGGATAGCGCCCACATATTTCATGGAGGTGTGATATTTCTGGGCGAAGAAGAAGCACATGCCCGCCTCATTCAGAAGTTCTACGCACCGCTCCGGGCTCTGCTGGATGTTGACGCCCAGGGCCTCCAGGCAGTCGGCGGTGCCGCACTGGGAGGAGGCGGCCCGGTTGCCGTGCTTGGCCACCTTGATGCCCCCGGCGGCGGCCACCAGCGCGGAGGCGGTGGAGATGTTGAAGCTGTGGGCTCCGTCGCCGCCGGTGCCCACGATCTCGAATACGGGGAAGGGAACGCTCACCTTCGTGGCGTGGTCCCGCATGGCCGCGGCGCAGCCCGCGATCTCGTCGCTGGTCTCGGCCTTGGCGCTCTTGGTGGACAGCGCCGCGAGAAACGCGGCGTTTTGGGTCTGGGTGGTCTCGCCGGACATGATCTCGTTCATGACGGCGTATGCCTCCTCGTAGGTCAGGTCCTCCTTGGAGACGATCTTCGCAATGGCTTCTCTTATCATGGTGGGAACTCCTTTCCTTTTATGACAGATTATGACAGATGGATAAAGTTTCGCAGCATGGCCCGTCCGTCCGGGGTCATGATGGACTCAGGGTGGAACTGGACGCCGAAAACGGGGTATTCCCTGTGCCGGACCGCCATCACCTCTCCGTCCTCGGTGCGGGCGGTGACGGCGAGGCACTCCGGGATGGTGTCCGGGTCCGCCGCGAGAGAGTGATACCGGGCCACGGGCGCGCTCTCGGGACAGCCCGCGAACAGGGGGCAGTCAAGGTCGAAGCGGACCGTGGACTGCTTGCCGTGCATGAGCTTTTTGGCATAGGTGACCGTGGCCCCATAGGCGGCGCAGATGGCCTGGTGGCCCAGACAGACCCCCAGCATGGGGATGGTCGGGCCCAACGTGCGCACCGCCTCCATGGTGACGCCCGCGTCCTCCGGCCGTCCAGGGCCGGGGGAGAGGATGATGCGGTCCGGGCCCAGGGCGCCGATCTGGGCCACGGTCAGCTCATCGTTGCGGATGACCCGGATGTCCGGGTCCAGCGCCCCCACCAGCTGGTAGAGGTTATAGGAAAAGCTGTCGTAATTGTCGATGAGAAGGATCATAGGTCTTCCTCCTGGGCCAGCTTCAGGGCGTTCACGACGGCCTGGGCCTTGTTGATACACTCCTGGTACTCCTTCTCCGGCACAGAGTCGGCCACGATGCCCGCGCCGGACCGGACGAACACCCGGCCGTTCTTCTTGTAGGCGATGCGGATGGCGATGCAGGTGTCCATGTTGCCGGTGAAGTCGATGTAGCCGATGGCTCCCCCGTAGATGCCCCGCTTGTTGTCCTCCAGCGCTCCGATGAGCTGGCAGGCGCGGATCTTCGGCGCGCCGGAGAGGGTCCCCGCCGGGAGCACCGCCGCGATGGCGTCCAGCGCGTCGAACTCCGGGCGGATCTCGCCCCGGACCGTGGAGCCGATGTGCATGACGTGGGAATAGCGCTCGACGGTGTGCAGCCGCTCCACCTGGACTGAGCCGAACCGGCTGATCTTCCCCAGGTCGTTGCGGCCCAGGTCCACCAGCATGTTATGCTCGGCAAGCTCCTTCTCGTCCGAGAGAAGCTCCGCCTCCAGGGCGGCGTCCTCCTCGTCGGTCCGACCGCGGGGCCGGGTGCCCGCCAGGGGGAACGTGTGCAGCACGCCGTTTTCCAGCTTCACCAGGGTCTCCGGGGAGGCCCCGGCCACCTCCACGTCCGTGCCGGAGAAGTAGAACATGTACGGGGAGGGGTTCACGGTCCGCAGGACCCGGTAGGTATTCAGCAGGCTGCCCTCAAAGGGCGCGCTGAGCCGGTTGGACAGGACGATCTGGAAGATATCCCCCTCCCGGATGTGATGCTTGGCCCGCTCCACCATGGCGCAGTAGGCGTCCCGCCCGAACAGGGCCGTCACCTCTCCGGTGAGGCGGCCGCCGGGCTCGTTCTTCTTCGCGCCGCTGCGCAGCAGGTCCCGCATGTGCGCCAGGGCCAGGACCGCCTGGTTGTAGCCCGTCTCCGGATCGGTCAGGGGCATGTTGGCGATGAGGATGATCTTCTGGGTGACGCTGTCAAAGGCGATGACCCGGTCGAAGAGCATCAGGTCCACATCCTTGAACGATTCCGTGTCTCTTGCTCCCGTGCGGACGGCGGGTTCGCTGTAGCCAAGATAGTCATAGGAGAAATATCCCACCAGCCCGCCGGTGAAGGAGGGGAGGTAGTCGAACCGGGGGCTTACGTACTCCGCCAGGATCTGCCGCAGCTCCGCCGAGGGATCGTCCGTGTGGAAGCGCACGTCTCCCGCCTTCATCACCCCGTCGGTGCAGGTGATCTCCATCCTGGGCTCGAAGCCCAAGAAGGTATAGCGGCCCCATTTCTCCCGCTCGGCCACCGATTCCAACAGGAAACAGTGGGTGGAGACATTTTTCAATATCTTCATCGCCTCGATGGGTGTGCAGATGTCCGACAGCATCTCACAGCTCACCGGCAGGACCTTGTACCGGCCCTGGGCGGCGATGGCCTTGACTTCCTCCAAACTGGGTCTTACGACCATAAAACGCGCCTCCTTGTGTGGTGGTCCGGGAATATTCCGCCAGGGCATGAAAAAACGCCCTTGACAGAAACTTCCTTTTCTGTCAAGGACGAATAAAAGCCTTATCCGCGGTGCCACCTTGATTCACGGCCGTGAAGCCGCGCGCTTGGCAGGATACCTGCATATCCCCGGCAACTGACGTATGCCCACACGTCGCGCATTACCGCGCCCTCAGCGGTCCATTTGACGGCTTGTTTCCCACCCCGATCTCAGCTCAGGGGGCTCTCTGTGCGGGCATCACCGCCGTTATCTCCGCGTCAACGGTTTAGTGTTTTAAATTATTGGCGCTATTCTAGCACGCCCAGGTCCATTTGTCAAAGGTTTTTTTCAGAAGCTGTCTTTCTCTCGGTCAGAGCGGCTCCGGGACGAATCCGCTGCCGTCGAAGCTCCACAGCTCTCGGAAGCCGATGTCCCGAAGCCATGATCCCGTTTCCGGAAAGGCATAGGTCAAATGCTCGGGCCGATGCGCGTCGGAGCAGAGCGTTACGCGCCCTCCAAGGGCGTGAAGGCGGCGGAGCAGGGGCAGGGAGGGATAAGGCTCCGTGCGATACCCCCTGGCCATGGCTCCGGTGTTGACCTCAAAGATCTTGCCAGCGGATATCAGCGGCTCCATGGCCTCCGCCGCCAGGTCCAGCAGCCAGTGGGCGTGGGCGTCGAAGAGCCCCGCCGTCTCGGAGAACTTGGTGAGAAGGTCAAAGTGACCCACGACGTCTATCCGGGGGTCGTCCGCCAGGGCGGCGTATTGGGCAAAGTACGAGCGGGCCATGGCCCGCTCATCCCCGCCGAAGCGGTCCCGGAGAATGGTCCGTGTGATGTCGGCGGAGCAGTCCACGGAGGCGTCCTCGCCGCCGGGGGCGAGGGTATGCACCGAGCCGATCACATAGTCAAAGCCCTCCGGCGCCAGCGAGGACAGGCTGTCCCACTCGATCCCGCCGTAGACGTCCAGCGTTCCGCGAAACGCCTCCCGGACCGCGGCGATCTCCGCCCGGTAGGCGCCCAGCCGGTCCTCCGGAATGGTCCAGTCATTGTCCCAGGGCAGGGGACTGTGGACGGAAAAGCCCAGGGAGGCCAGCCCCGCGGCCACGGCGGCCCGGGCCATGTCCAAGGGGGACGCCGCGCCGTCGTCCCATGTGGTATGGGTGTGCAGATCCTGACGGTGGCTCATCGCATCTTTTCCTGCTTGACCTTGTGGTCGATGACGTGGCGGGAGGCCAGCTCCGCCTTCACGTCCTCCAGACCGATGCCCATCTCCGTCATAAGCACCATGGCGTGATAGGCAAGGTCCGCCAGCTCGTAGACCGTGTTGGGCCTGTCGCCGTCCTTGGCGGCGATGATCACCTCCGTGGCCTCTTCGCCGATCTTCTTGAGGATCTTGTCCGTGCCCTTTTCAAAAAGGTAGGAGGTGTAAGACCCCTCCTGCGGGGTCTCCTTCCGGCCCCGGAGCAAGTCCATCAGACCCTGATACTGGAAGGCGGGAGGGGTGTCCCCCTGATAGACCAGGTCGTTGAAGCAGCTGTCCGTGCCCAGATGACAGGCTGGGCCGTCCTTCTGCACCTCTACCACCAGCGCGTCCCGGTCGCAGTCGGCGGTGATGGACACGATGTGCTGGAAATTCCCGCTGGTCTCGCCCTTGAGCCAGAGCTCCTGGCGGCTGCGGCTGAAAAAGCAGGTCAGCCCCTTCTCCATGGATATGGCAAGGCTCTCCCGGCTCATGTAAGCCAGCGTAAGCACCTTTTTGCTGGCGGAATCCACCACGACGGCGGGAATGAGGCCCTTTTCGTCGAATTTCAGGCTGTCGATATCGAGCATGGTCTCTTATCTCCTTACAAGGATATTGTTTGCCGCCAGCGCGGCCTTCAGGTCCGGGATGGACACCTCCCCGAAGTGGAAGATACCGGCGGCCAGGCCCGCGTCCACCTTGGGCAGGGTCTTGAAAAGGGTGACGAAGTCCCCGATGCACCCGGCCCCGCCGGAGGCGATCACCGGCACATTCACCGCCCGGCACACCGCGTCCAGCATGGGCAGATCGAAGCCGCCCCGGACGCCGTCCGTGTCGATGGAGTTGAGCACGATCTCCCCCGCGCCCATGTCCACCCCCCGGCGGATCCACTCGATGGCGTCCAGACCCGTGTCCTCCCGGCCGCCCTTGGCAAAGACCCGGTAACCGTCCCCCACGCGCTTGGCGTCCACGGACAGGACCACGCACTGGCTGCCGTAGCGCTTGGCGGCGTCGGAGATGAGCCCAGGCTCCGCCAGGGCCCCGGAGTTGACGCTGACCTTGTCCGCGCCGCACTTGAGCACTCGGTCAAAGTCGGCAACGGAGCGGATGCCGCCCCCCACGGTCAGGGGGATGAACACGGTGGAGGCCGTCCGGCGCAGGATGTCCGTGAAGAGTTCCCGGCCCTCGGCGGAGGCTGTGATGTCGTAAAAGACCAGCTCGTCCGCGCCGCAGCGGGAGTAATATTCTGCCAGGGACACCGGGTCCGACACGTCCGCCAGGCCCTGGAAGTTGACCCCCTTGACCACCCGGCCGTCCTTCACGTCCAGGCAGGGGATGATGCGTTTCGTTATCATTTCGCCACCTCGATAATGATTATCTGATGGTGAAACGCCGTAAGGCGTTGCACCGAGCCGCTTTGCGGCTGAAGCAAAACAGCGTAGCTGTTTTGCCAGATACTCATTACAATGAGTATCGCGCAAATGATCCTTGGATCATTTGCTGCCAAACGTGTCGTTTGGCGGCGAAAACATTTGTTTTCGCCTTGCGGTAATCATTATCGCTTTTCTCAGGTCCACGGCCCCGGTGTAGTACGCCTTGCCCAGGATGGCCCCGGCCAGGCCCATGTCCCGCAGCGCCGCCACGTCCTCCAGACTGGACACCCCGCCGGAGGCCACCACTTGCATGTCCAGGGCGGCGGTTAGGGTCCTGTATAGAGCCCGATTGGTCCCGGCCATGGCCCCGTCCCTGGCGATGTCCGTGCAGATGACGGCGGCCACTCCGGCGGCCTGGAGTTTCCGGCAGAAGTCCAGACAGGGCAGGGCGCTGGTCTCCCGCCAGCCCTTGATAGCCACATAGCCGTCCCGACAGTCCACCCCCGCGGCCAGGCGGGGACCGTATTTGGCGGCCATGGCGGTAAAAAAGTCCCAGTCCGTGACGGCGGCGGTGCCCAGGATCACCCGGTCCACCCCCGCGTCCAGATACCGGCGTATCACGTCCTCGCTGCGCACGCCTCCGCCGATCTCCACCTTCAGGGAGGTGTGGGCGGCCACGGCGGCCACCACGTCAAAATTCGGCGTGGTCCCGTCCCGCGCCCCGGCCAGGTCCACCATGTGGACGTGCTCCGCCCCGGCGGCGGCGAAATCCCCGGCCACGGCCAGGGGGTCGTCGCTGTAGACGGTCATCCGGTCATAGTCGCCCCGGAAAAGGCGCACGGCTTTGCCGTCGTACAGATCGATCGCTGGATAGATGTACATGCTCTCTCCTTATAATTCACAAAACGCCCTGAGGATGCCCAGCCCCACCGGGCCGCTCTTCTCCGGGTGGAACTGGCAGCCCAGCACGTTGTCCCGGGCCGCCGCCGCGGTGAGCGCGGGGCCGTATTCCGCTGTAGCGAGCACGGCCTTCTCGCATCGGTCGGCATAGAAGCTGTGGACGAAATATACGCAGTCCCCCTCCTTGACATAGCGGAACAGGGGGTGAGGCCGGGTGAAGCGCAGGGCGTTCCAGCCAATGTGGGGGACCTTGTACCCGGCGGGCACCACCGGCGTCATATCCACCACATCCCCGGCGATCAGGCCAAGACCGGCGTGCTCGCCAAACTCAAAGCTCCTGTCGAACAGCAGCTGCATCCCCAGGCAGATGCCAAGGATGTATTTACCGGCCTCGGCCTGCTCCAGCAGGACCCGATCCAGGCCCGCGGAGCGGAGCTTATCCGCCGCGTCGCCAAAGGCGCCCACCCCAGGGAGGACCACCTTGTCCGCTGCGGCGATCCGCTCCGGGTCCGCTGTGACAGCTGCCTCTGCCCCCACGGCCTCCAGGGAACGCCGGAGGGAGAACAGGTTGCCCACGCCGTAGTCGATGACGGCGACCATCAGAGCACGCCTTTCGTGGAGGGCACAGCCCCGGCGCTGGCCGGGTCCATGCTCACGGCCTGGGCCATGGCCCGGCCAAAGCCCTTGAAGGCGGCCTCCAGGATGTGGTGGGTGTTGGTCCCGTCCAGCTGCTGCAGGTGCAGGGTGATGCCTGCGGCGCGGGTGAAGGCGGTGAAGAATTCCTCCGCCAGCTCCGTGTCGAAGTCGCCCACACGGGGGGAGGGAAGCTGGAACTGCCAGCGCAGACAGCTCCGGCCGGAGATGTCCACGGCGCAGAGCGCCAGCGCCTCGTCCATGGGCAGCAGGATGTGGCCGTAGCGGCGGATGCCCCGCTTGTCGCCCAGGGCCTGGGCAAAGGCCGCGCCCAGGGCGATGCCTATGTCCTCCGTGGTATGGTGGCCGTCCACATAGGTGTCGCCCCGGCATGTCATGGCCAGGTCGAACCGACCGTGGGCGGCGAACAGGGTCAGCATGTGGTCCAAAAAGCCGATGCCGGTGTGGATCTCCGCCTTGCCCGTGCCGTCCAGACACAGGGACAGGCGGATGTCGGTCTCGGCGGTCTTGCGTTCTATAACGGCGCTGCGCATAGTCAGGCACCCCTTTCGTCGTTCAGTATGCTTTTCGTCGCGGCCAGCAGCGCGTCCATCTGCTCCCGGCTGCCTATGGTGATGCGGAGCCAGTCCCGGATACGGGGCTTGTCGAACCAGCGGACCAGCACGCCCCGGTCCTTCAGCGCTCTGTACAGGACCTGTCCCGTCACGGCCGGATGGGCCGCAAAGAGAAAGTTTGCCTTGGAGGGGAGCACCCGAAAGCCCATATCCTCCAGGGCTTTGGAAGTATGTTCCCGGTTCTCCGCGATCCGGCGGCAGTTTTCCAGGGTGTAGTCCTGGCAGGCAATGGCGGCGATGCCGGCGGCCTGGGTCATGCGGTTGACGTTATAGGGATTGGTGGAGAACTTGACGGTGTTGAGATCGTCGATCAGGGCCGTATTCCCCAATGCGAAGCCCAGCCGGGCACCGGCCAGGGAACGGGACTTGGAAAAAGTCTGCACCACCAGAAGGTTTTCATATTTTCCGATGAGCGGCACGCAGCTCTCGCCTCCGAAGTCCACATACGCCTCGTCCACGATGACCACGTTATCCGGATTGGAGAGAAGGATCTTCTCGATGTCCGACGGGGACAGAGCCAGACCGGTGGGGGCGTTGGGGTTGGCCAGGACAATGTTTTCATGCAGGCCGCGGTAATCAGCCGGGTCCAGGGAGAAGTCCTCCCGGAGAGGGATGATGTGCTCAGGCGTGCCGGTCATGGCGGCGAACACGGGGTAGAAGCCGTAGGTGATGTCCGCGAAAGCCATGGGGCGCGCCGGACCGCAAAAAGCGGTGAAGGCAAAATAAAGCGCCTCATCCGAGCCGTTGACCGGCAGGATGTTCTCCGGGGCCAGACCATAAAGCGCCGCCGCCGCGGCCCGGAGCTGGGCGCACTCCGGATCGCAGTACAGGTTGAGCTTTCCCGCCTCCTCTGCCACGGCCTGAAGCACCGCCGGGGCCGGGGGGAAGGGGGACTCGTTGGTGTTCAGCTTCACATACTTCATGTCCCGTGGCTGCTCGCCGGGCACATAGGGATCCAGGGCGGCAAGCTTTTCGCTGGAAAACCGGTTCATGATACGACCTCCCTGTCAAACCGCACCAGAGCGGAGCGGGCGTGCGCCTCCAGGCCCTCCGACCGGGCAAACAGGGCGATGTCGCCGCTGACGGCGGCAAGGGCCTCCCGTGTGAAGCGGGTATACTGTGTCCGCTTTACGAAATCCTCCACGCCCAAAGGGCTGGAGAACCGGGCCGCGCCACAGGTAGGCAGCGTGTGGTTTGGCCCTGCCAGATAGTCCCCCAGGGCCTCGGGGGTATATTTGCCCAGAAATACCGAACCGGCGTTTTGCACCAGGTCCAGCAGGGGCATGGGATCGTCCACACACAGCTCCAGATGCTCCGGGGCCAGGGCGTTGGCGGCCCGGACCGCCCCGGCCAGGTCGTCCGTGACGATGATCTTGCCGTTCGTCTCCACGGACGCGCGCGCTATATCCTCCCGTGGCAGGAGGGCCAATTGCCTGTCCACCTCCGCGCTGACGGCCAGGGCCAGCGCTTCGCTGTCGGTGACGAGCACGGCGGAGGCCAGCACATCGTGCTCCGCCTGGCTGAGAAGGTCCGCCGCCACCACCGCGGGGTCGTTGGCGCTGTCCGCCACCACCAGGATCTCGCTGGGACCGGCGATCATGTCGATGTCCACCCGGCCGAACACCTGCCGCTTGGCCTCGGCCACATAGGCGCTGCCGGGTCCCACGATCTTGTCCACCCTGGGCACGCTCTCGGTGCCGAAGGCCAGGGCGGCCACGCCCTGGGCCCCGCCGACGCGGAACACCCGGTCTACCCCGGCGATCCTGGCCGCGGCCAGGATGGCGTCGGGCTGCTTTCCGTCCGGTCCGGGCGGGGAGATCATCACAAGCTCCCTGCATCCGGCGATCCTGGCCGGGATGGCGGTCATCAGCACAGTGGAGGGATAGGCCGCCGTGCGGCCGGGCACACACAGCCCCACCCGCTCGATGGCCGTGACCTTCACGCCCAGCACCGAGCCGTCCGGCCGGTCCAGCTGAAAGCCATGAGGCATCTGATGGGCGTGAAAGGCCCGGATGTTCTCTGCGGCCCGCTCCAGGACCCGGATGAGGGCCGGGTCCACCCGGCTGTACGCCCGGTCGATCTCCTGCCGGGACACCTCCAGAGCCTGCAGCTCCGCCCCGTCGAACCGGCGGGCATAGTCCAGCAGCGCCGCGTCGCCTCTTTGCGCCACGTCCGCGATGATGGCCCGCACCGCCTCCGACACGCCGGAGGTCTCCACGGTGCGGATGAGAAGGTCCTCCAGGGGGACCTGTCCGTAACGGTATATCTTCATTTGCCGTGCTCCTGTTCTCTGATGGCAGCAACGCGCTGGCACAGGGTGTCGATGCGCTCGCCCACGAATTTGGACCGGGCCTTGTTGGCGATGAGCCTGGCGCTGATGGGGGCCACCTCCGCCAGGGGCGCCAGACCGTTTTCCAGCAGGGTCTTGCCCGTCTCCACGATATCCACGATCACGTCCGAGAGCCCCACGATGGGGGCCAGCTCGATGGAGCCGTTCAGGTGGATGATGTCGATGGGCCGGCTCTGGGCGGCGTAATAGTCCCGTGTGATGTTGGGGAATTTCGTCGCCACCCGCAGCGTGCGGGCGCCGTCGTCCCGGAACCCGGCAAAGCCCGCCACGCACATGCGGCACCGGCCAAGCCCCAGATCCAGCAGCTCATATACGTCTGGCGTATACTCCATCAGGATGTCCTTGCCAGCCACGCCGATGTCCGCCGAGCCGCGCTCCACATATATCGCCACGTCCGAGGGCTTGGCCCAGAAATATCGGACCGCGGCGGCCTCGTTTTCAAAGATCAGCTTCCGGTTGGGCTCCAGCAGCGCCGGACAGTCGTACCCGGCGGCCTGGAACAGCTCATATACCTTTTCTCCCAGACGCCCCTTCGGCAGGGCGATATTCAGCATTTCCATGGTCACGTCATCTCCTTGCCGTCCGGGCGGACGCACCGGCCATAGGTGACGGCGGTCTCCCCGGCCAGCTGGGCACGCACGGTCCTGCCCTGGGCGATCTCCGCCTGGACGGCGGCGATCACGGCGGCCGGGTCGTCGCCGGGACCGTATACCAGGAGCGTGTCCACGTCCCGGTCGGAGGGCTGGGTCAAAAACCGCTCCAGCTCATTCAGATACACCGCGAAACCGATCGCGCCGCCCCGCTTGCCCATCCGGTGGATGAGACTGTCGTAGCGCCCGCCGGTCAGCACCGGCGCCGCCACGCCGTCCACATAGCCCCGGAAGAGCAGGCCGTTATAATAGTCCGTGTCGTTGATGAGCGACAGATCGACGGTCGCGTTATACGGTCCGAACAGCCCCAGCAGTCCGGTGAGCTGATCCAGCTCCACGGCGGCCTGCTTTGCGGTGGGAGGCAGGGGCAGGGAGAGCAGCTCCTCCACGGCCAGCCGGGCCGTGCCGGAAAGGCGGCAGAGCCGCTCCAGAAGCGCGGCGTCCGCCCCGTCCACGCCCGCCCCGGCGCAGACCGAGGCCAGACCGTGGGCATTTTTCGCCTCAAAGGCGGCCAGGATCGCCTCCGCAGCCCCGGCGGGCACTGCCAGAGAGTCCAGCACACCGGTCAGGATGCCCATGTGGGACAGCTCCAGTACATACCGGGGACTGACCGCCTCCAGGGACCGGGCCGCCAGCATCAGCACCTCTCCCATGGCGTACAGGTCCACCGTTCCCAGCATCTCCAGACCGGCCTGCATGATCTCCTGAAAGCCGCCGCCCCCGCGGGGCACCCGGTATACGTTCTCCGTGTACCAGACCTTCCG
>CANRDC010000010.1 GCA_947629245.1 uncultured Oscillospiraceae bacterium
TTTGCGGTTCCGGCGCAAGCCGGGAGCAAAACCGCCTAAAATCGATCTATAACAGCCGCCTTGCGGCTATTATAGCACGGCTGCTATGAAAAGTCGATAACAAATGCGCGACACAGATTTCCGTTTTTGTATAAGAGGACCATTTCAGGGCTTTTCCGCCAGCCTTTCGTGGGAAAAGGAGAAAGGCTTGCTCTGCTGCATCTAACGCGCTTTTGCATATTCCCTTGTGCGCTCCACAGACAAACGGGAAGTTATTATTATGGCCATGCTTGGCGGTTGCCGTGCAGGGGCGAGCACAGCTCGCCCTTACACTTACACAGTTCCCGTTCTCTCGAATATGATCATAAACCGGTCCAATGGCAGCTTATGAGAACCACCAGCCAAAAAGCGGCGACAGCGGTATCATAAAAACCGAAAAGATCATGGATGAGACGGAGATAAGAGTGGCCCGCTGGGTGGACGGGAATCGGTCATTCAGTTTCTTGTCGCTGACCAACTGGAGGCCATCGTCCAGAAGCCCTGCCAGCAGGCCGGAAGCCATCAGCACCGGCAGGCACGTCCCTCGCGCCGCCAAGGCGCAGAGCAGAACGCCTCCTCCGGTGAAGGCCGCTGCCTTCGGATAGGACAGGCGGTCCAGCCTGCCCGTCAGCAGTCCTGCCAGACCGCCGCCTGATCCCAGCGCGAACAGCGCCGGCCCCAGCAGCGCTGGGACCGTCACCGCCGCCTCTACCTTCTCTTGCAGGTAAAATCCCGTCAGTGTTGCACATACCCCCACCAGGGCGTTGAGCACCATGATCCGGACGGCTGTGCCGTCCGATCTGAGGAGCGTCCAGGCGCCCTGGACTGTTTCCGCCAGGGCGGCGGGTAACGTCCGCAGCGTTATCCCAGGGGCGTCCCGTTCCGGTTCGGTGACGGTCAGCGCGGCCGCCAAACCGATGAGGGTGATCCCCGTGTCCAACAGGTACGCCCTCCGCCACCCCAACAGCACCGTAGCCCCCGCCAGCAGCATAGCGCCGCCGCCGCTGAAGCGGTATACCCCGTTTTGCAGGGAGGAGAATTTCAGGTAGTCCGTCCCCTGTCCCGCTTGCAGCATGGATTCATAGGTAATGGCCTCCAGTGTACCGGACTCCAGGTTGTACCCAAGGGCGGAAACAGCCAGAGACAGACATACCCCGGCCATCCCCTGGGAGGCCGCCATCAGCAGTGTGGAGAGCACAAACATCACATGGCTGGCCGTCAGGGTCCACTTCCGCCCCAGCACGTCCGCCAGAAGTCCCGAAGGCAACTCACAGCACAGGCTCACGACATGGAACACCGCCTCCGCCAGGCCGATCTCCACCAGGGAGAACCCCCGCAGAGCCAGCAGCAGGACCCACACGCTTCCCGCCGGACGGAAGCCTACCGACCATTCCAGGACCAGAAGGGCCAGTTTTTGTCTGGAAATAGAAAATTGTTTACT
The DNA here is from genome assembly GCA_947629245.1 of uncultured Oscillospiraceae bacterium. Taxonomy (GTDB): domain Bacteria; phylum Bacillota; class Clostridia; order Oscillospirales; family Oscillospiraceae; genus CAJOIG01. The sequence goes on from CANRDC010000010.1 coordinate 1,460, forward strand.
ATTTTTGGGCATAAAAATTGCGCCATCCTTTCTTTTTCATCATAAGAAAAGGATCGGCGCGACCATTTACCGTGACCCGTAGTCACCGAAAAAAGGGCGCACTGATCCTATGGATGGCCATATCGCAACCAAGAAAATGCAGGATCAAGCCGTTCTGCATCCACCGCATCGTTGCACCCTCCTCTCATAAGATGGGGCAAGTATAACATGAGCGGACATGGAATTTCAAGGGGATTCTTCTCCAAGCCAAAAGCCCCTCCGTTTTTTGATGACCTCTTCCATAAAAATCCCTCTCCTTCAAAATCACCAATTTCGATTTGTCGATTTGCCATACTATAACACACAAAAACAAGAAAATCTGCAACGACCGTTACCCGCCATCACAGCCATTACTCCCTAGCAGAAGCCGCCGTTACTGTCAATGGTCAAGATGAATGGCTCCCCGAGCCGCCATTGACAGCCTCACCCGCTTCCGCTCTCCCTGCCTGTAAGAGGCGCGACAGCCATTCCTGCTGTCACGCCACTCATATTTTCTATTTCCTGCCGCGCCCTGGAGCAGCACCTTAAAAGCCTGGTCTGTATGTAATTGTTTAGAGCCTCTGGACCCTTTGCGCCCCAAGGGATTCAGAACGTCGATCCTACCGCCCTAATACGATTTCCCTATTTCCCTCAAAAACCGGGGTTCATTGCGTGACATGCTTCAAAAGTTTTAAGCAGATCACAGCAGACAACGGCTGGTGCATTTCGCACCAGCCGCTGTCTGCTCTGTCGATTCCAATTCCGTAAGGCAGTTGCCACTGTTCAATTTTTCGGCGTCATACTGTCTTACGGAACCCCTCCATTGCGGGGGCCCGACATCTTCAGAAGCCTTTCGACGCTCAGAGTGGGAGATTGGAGAAGAAGTAGGGCAGCTGCTTGCGCCACCATGGCCAGTCATGGCACACGTCCAGGCCCCAGTAGTCCGCCCAGACGGGCACGTCCTTCACATGCAGGATGGACTCTAGCCTCCGCTCGTGGGCCATCATCTCCTCGTCCCAGGCACCCTGGCCGGAACACAGGACGATGTTCGACTGCCGGTACAGGTCCAGCCAGGGGTGGTCCAGCGGCATGTTGGGCAAAAACTGCAGGGGGGAGTTCGCATAGGTCAGGTCGTCGTGGTAGTTGCCGAAGAAGAAGTTGGCGTCGAACAGCCCGCTCAGGGACACCACCGTGTCGAACAGGTCGGGCCGCCGGAAGAAGAAGTTGGCCGCGTGCAGCGCGCCCATGCTGCAGCCGGTAGTCATGGCCTTCACGCTGGCCGCGCCCAGCTGATACACCCTGGGCAGCAGCTCGTCCGTCACATAGGCGAACCATTTCTCCTGCAGCTCCAGCCGCTGGCGGGGGTCGCCCTGCTCGTTGGACCAGGTCTCCCCGTCGATGGCGTCCACGCCCACCACCATCACCCGGCCCTGCTCGACCCAGGGGGCGATGGTGTCCACCATGCCGTAGTTTTCAAAGTCGAAGAACCGGCCGTTCTGGGGCGGGAAGGCAAAGCAGGGCTTGCCCCCGTCGCCGTAGAGTTTGAACTCCATCTCCCGGCCCAGGATGTTGCTGTATTCCCTGAAATACCGTGTATTCATAGTTCCTCCTTCTATATCACGCCCGCTCCAGCACGAAGCGGATAAATTCCCGCGCGTCCTCCTCCGAGGGCATGTGGGCCGTGTACATCTGGTTTCCCATGGCGTCGGCCAGGGCGTCCGGCATCCGCTCGCACATGGCCATCCGCTCGCCGTAGCGCTCCAGCACCTGCTCGTGGGTATGCACATAACGGGCGCTGTCCCGGCGGCTGGCGTAGACGCAGAAGTGGTCCTCCCCGCCGGGCTGTTGGCGGCGCTCGTCAAAGGCCACCATGTCCGCCCAGGTCTGATAGACGTCGATGCAGTGGGCGAAATTGATCATGTCCGGGGTGTACCCGCCCGCGGGGCGCATGTTGACCTCCAGCCCCACGAAGTCCCCCACATCCCCCAGACCGGGCTTGGCCTGGGTCAGCTCGAAAAACTCCAGGTGCACGAACCGGCTCGCCGCGCCGAACGCCTTGGCCGTCCGGCGGCCCATGGCGGCCAGGGCCTCGGGTACCTTGTCCGCCACATAGTAGGCCAGGTCCCCCTGGTCGTTTACGATGTCCGCGATGGAGGGCGGGAACAGCGCCGAGGACTCCACCAGCGGCTCGCAATGAGAGTCCATGATCGCGTCGTAGGAGCGGATATTGCCGAAAATAAACTCCTCCATGACGTAGGGTTCGTCGGGCTTGTCCGCGAAGAACCGGTCCAGGTCCTCGTCGTTTTCCAGCTTCCAGGTGTGGGACGCGCCCACGCCCACGTCCGGCTTGACGATGACGGGCCAGCCCACACGGGCGATGAACCGCTTGGCCGCGGCGCGGGTGGTGACGTTGTGGCAGCGGGCGGTGGGCACCTTGGCGGCGGCGTAAAAGCGCTTCATGCCGGATTTGCTCTTGAAGGCCGCCACACCGGCGGCGTCCACGCCGGTGGTGATATGAAAGTCCGTGCGCAGGCGCGCGTCCTGCTCCAGCCAGTACTCGTTGTTGGACTCCAGCCAGTCGATCTTGCCGTAGCGGTAGGAGAAGTACGCCACCGCCCGGAACACCTGGTCATAGTTCTCCAGGCTGTCCACCTTATAATACTCGGTGAGGGCGTTTTTCAGCTCCGGGTCCAGCCCGTCGTAGGGGCAGTCCCCCACGCCCAGCACGTTCACGCCGTTTTTATGCAGCCGGTCGCAGAAGTTCCAGTATGTACGGGGAAAATTGGGTGAGATGAAAACAAAATTCATAGGTCCGCCGATCCTTTCCTTGGTTTGATTTATTCCGCCTTTTTATCGATCCACTCCGTCCGGAATTTGGAATAGACGATCTTCTGCTCGCTGTACAGGCCGTAGTACCCGCTGAGCATATAGCTCACGGCGCAGCACAGCGCGTACAGCACCACCGCCTGGCCGCCGAACAGCTCATAGCTGAGCAGGACGGAGGTAATGGGGCAGTTGGTGACGCCGCAGAACACCGCCGCCATGCCCAGCGCCCCGGAAAAGCCGTGGGGCAGGCCCAGCAGCGGGCCCATCCAGGTGCCGAAGGCGCAGCCCACGCACAGCACCGGCACGATCTCGCCGCCCCGAAAGCCCGCGCCCAGCGTCAGGGCCGTGAACAGGATCTTCAGCAAAAACGCGTACCAGATGGTCTGGCCGCCGATGAGCCTGCGGATGAGCTCGTCGCCCGCGCCGCTATAGAGCTGGCTGCCCGCCAGCAGCGTCAAAGCCAGCACCAGCGCCCCGCCGATGGCGGCGCGAACGGTCGCGTTCGGTATGTATCTGGCGTACAGCCGGTGGGCCGTATGCATGACCTCGCAAAAGAGGATGGACACCAGCGCGCACAGAGCCCCCAGCGCCGTGGTCTGCAGCAGGGACGCCGTGCTCAGCGCCGCGGGAGTGCCCGCCGCGTAGCCTACCAGGCCGTGCAGGCCCATGGCCTTTGCCAGCAGAAAGCCGCTCAGAGACGCGCACAGGCAGGGCACCAGCGCCGCGTAGTACATGACCCCCACGCTGACCACCTCCATGGCGAACACCGCGGCGGTGATGGGGGTGCCGAACAGGGCGGAAAAGGCCGCCGCCATGCCGCACATGACCATGATCCGCCGGTCCTTCTCGTCCAGGCCGACGAATCTTGCCGCACGGGACGCCATGGAGCCGCCCAGCTGCAGGGCCGCCCCCTCCCGACCGGCGGAGCCGCCCACCAGATGGGTCAGGATGGTGCAGATGAAGATCAGCGGCGCGGTCCGCAGCTGCATGGGCTCCGCGTCACGCACAGCCACCAGCACCAGATTCGTGCCCCGGTCGTTCTCCATGCCGCAGACCTTGTAAAGCCCCACGATGGCCGCGCCCGCCGCTGGCAGGAGCCAGACGAGCCAGGGATGCATGGTCCGCAGCGCCGTGGCCGTGCCGACGCCCCAGTGGAAGGCCACCGCCACCAGGCCCACCGCCACGCCCGTGACGCTGGAAAGCAGCACCCAGCGGAGAAACATCCGGCAATTGCCCCAGGCGTATTTCAGTTCCTCTCCCAGCCGCTTCACGTCTCTCCATCTCCTCAACCGCGCGATCGGTTATAGAGTATAGCACATTCCCTCCGGTTTTGCATCACGCGCCGGGAAATTTCTCCAAAACAGACAAAGCGCCCGGCGCGCGGCCGGACGCTTATCGTACTGTTTTTAAAGCCCCGCCGCCAGCGCTCGCGCCCGCTCCTCCGCCCGGACCGCAGCGGCTCCGGGTCGGCGGCTGTTGTCCGGCCATCGCCGACGCGCCGCGCCTGCGGACATTGTACCCTTCCCATCCCGTTTTTGCAACCGGCGCGCACAGCGGGCAAAATCGCCGAAAACGCTTGAATCAGGCGCAGAATGTGCTATAATCAACCATATAGCTATCCCGGCGGATCCCATAACTTTGACGAGATCGAGAGGTATGACTCATGAAAAAACGCGTGTTTGCTCTTTTGATGACGCTGGCGCTGCTGGCCGGACTGACCGCCTGCGGCGGCGGGTCCGGCAAGGAGGAGACCGGCGGCGACGCTCTCTCCCTGGCCCTGGTGGTGGCGGACAAGTTCGGCGACCGTTCCTTCTACGACTCGGCCAAGGCAGGCTGCGACAAGCTGGCGGCGGACAAGGGCGTGAAGCTGACCACCATCGAGTGCAACGGCGAGAACCACACCGCCCAGATCCGCAACGCCGCCGACTCCGCCCAGGTGGTGGTCTGCGTGGGCTGGGAGTTCTATGACGTGGAGACCGTGGCCCCCGAGTATCCCGACGTGAAGTTCATCTGGATCGACAACGCCACCTCCGCGCCCGTGGAGAACGTTTTGAACATCACCTACGCCCAGAACGAGGGCTCCTTCCTGGCGGGCTACATCGCCGCCGCCATGAGCGACAGCGGCGTGGTGGGCGCCGTAGGCGGCGAGGACGCCGACACCATCAACGACTTCATCGTGGGCTACGAGCAGGGCGCCAAATACTGGGCCGACGGCCACGACGCCGAGATCCAGGTCGTGCACAACTACGCCAACACCTACACCGACCCCGCCGTGGGCAAGGAGTGCGCCATCGCCCTGAACGACCAGGGCGCCGACGTGATCTTCCAGATCGCCTCCGCCACCGGCGACGGCGTGTTCGAGGCCGCAGCGGAGAAGGGCTTTTACGCCATCGGCGTGGACTCCGACCAGAAGTACATCGACGAGGACGTGATCATCTGCTCCATGAAGAAGGAGGTGGGCGAGTCCATCTACGCCGCCGTGTCCGAGCTTTTGGACGGCGACGCCTCCCGCTGGGGCGGCACTTGGGTGGCCGACATGTCCACCGGCTACATCGGCATCGGCTACGGCGAGGAGGGCTCCGCCCAGCAGGTCCCCGACGAGCTGAAGACCCAGGTGGAGGAGCTGGCCGAGGCCATCACCTCCGGCGAGATCAAGGTGGACACCACCCGGTAAGTTCCTGCGTTTTCAAGGCGCGGAGTTTTGCAAAGCTCCGCGCCTTTTCATACAGCCGCGACAAAAAGCGAGGTGAACTCATATGGACGATATCGCCGTGCGGTTCGAGCACGTGAGCATGGCTTTCCCCGGCGTGCTGGCCAACGACGACGTGTCCCTGGACATCCGCCGGGGCGAGGTGTTCGCCCTGGTGGGGGAAAACGGCGCGGGCAAGTCCACCCTTATGAACGTGCTCTACGGCATCCACGCCCCCACGGACGGCAGGGTGTTCATCAACGGCCGGGAGCTGACCGACCACAGCCCGAAGGCCGCCATCGGCCTGGGCGTGGGCATGGTCCACCAGCACTTCATGCTGGTGCCCTCCTTCACCGTGGCGCAAAACATCGTTCTGAGCCGGGAGCCCCGGAGGGGCCGGGTGTTCTTCGACAACGCCGCCGCCCGGCGCAAAACGCTGGCCCTGGCGGAGGAATACGGCCTGGAGGTGGACCCGGACGCGGCCGTGGAGGAGCTGAGCGTGGGCTTGCAGCAGCGGGTGGAGATCTTAAAGACCCTCTACCGGGGCGCGGAGATATTGATCCTGGACGAGCCCACCGCCGTACTGACCCCCCAGGAGACGGAGGAGCTGTTCGCCGTCATCCGCCGGGTGGTCCGGGAAAAGCGCATGACCGTCGTCATCATCACCCACAAGCTGTACGAGGTGCTGGCCATCTCCGACCGGGTGGGCGTGATGCGAAAGGGCGCCCTGGTGGGCGTGCGCGACACCGCCCAGGTGGACGAGCAGACCCTGGCCTCCATGATGGTGGGACGGCCCATGCTCTACGACAAGCTGGAAAAGACCGGCACGCCGGGAGAGGTGATGATCGAGGTAAAGGACCTGACCGTCCGGGACAACCGGGGCCTGGTGGCCGTGGACAAGCTGAGCCTCTCGGTCCGGGCCGGAGAGGTGCTGGGCATCGCCGCCGTGGAGGGCAACGGCCAGAGCGAGCTTCTGGAGGCCGTCACCGGCATGCGCAAGGCGGAGTCCGGCGCGGTGACCATCTGCGGCCATGACGCCACGGGCCTGGACCCCGGCGCCATCCGGGCCCTGGGCCTGGCCCATGTGCCGGAGGACAGGCTCTCCACCGGCGTGAGCCGGGACGCCACCGTCACCGACAACCTTCTCACCGGCAGACACCGGGAAAAGCGCTTCAACCGCTTCGGCTTCCACCAGCGGACCAGCACCATCGAGCGCTACGCCCGCGAGATATACGAAAAATTCGACATCCGGGGCTCCGGCACGGACGTGCCTGTGGGCGACCTGTCCGGCGGCAACATGCAAAAGGTGGTCATCGCGCGGGAGTTCTCCTTCGACAGCCCCGTCCTGGTGGTGGCCCAGCCCACCCGAGGCGTGGACGTGGGGGCCATCGAGTTCATCCACCGCCAGATCATCGACCGGCGCAACCAGGGCTGCGCCATACTGCTGTGCTCGGCGGACCTGGACGAGGTGTTCCGCCTGTCCGACCGGATCGTCACGCTCTACGAGGGGAAGATCACCGGCGAGTTTACCGGGGAATTTTCCAAGGACGAGATCGGCCTGTGCATGACCGGCGGACAGCGGGACAAGGAGGCGGCGTCATGAAGAAAAAGCGCGATTGGGGCTATCTGGGAAGCCTGTGTATCAGCGTGCTGCTGGCCTTCGTCATCGGCGCGGTCATCCTGGCCGTGGCCGGGTTCAGCCCGGTAAAGGCCTACGCCGCCATGGCCAGCGGGGCCTTTTCCAGCGCCCGGCACATCGGAGACTTTTTGGAATACGCCATGGTGCTGTGCCTGACGGGCCTTGCCTGCGTGCTGGGCTCCCGTGTGGGCATCTTCAACGTGGGCGGCGAGGGCCAGCTGCTGCTGGGGGCCGTGGTGGGCTGCCAGGTGGGGGTATGGCTGAACGGACAGAGCCCGTGGCTGGCGATCCCCGCCGCGGCGCTGGCCGCCATGGCCGTGGGGGCTTTCTACGCCCTCATCCCCGGCTGGCTCAAGGTGAAGGTGAAGGTCAACGAGGTCATCACCACCATCATGCTCAACACCATCGCCGCGAGCCTGTGCCAGTACCTGGCCAAGGGCCCCTGGAAAAACCCCAACAAGAACATGGTGGCCGCCACCGCCCAGTTGGACCCCCGCTACTGGTTCAAGACCCTGATCCCCGGCTCCAATCTCTCCACCGCCATCATCGCCGCCGCCGTCGTCACCTTCCTGACCTGGTACGTCATGCAAAAGACCTCCACGGGCTACGAGATGAAGCTCACAGGCCAGAATCCCCGCTTCGCCTTCTTCTCCGGCATCAAAACGGATAGGATCGTGCTGGCGTGCATGTGCATTTCCGGGGCCATGTGCGGCCTGGTGGGCATGTTCCGGGTCTACGGCGCGGAGCATCTCTATCGCAGCAGCGTCAGCAACCAGTACTACTTCGAGGGTCTGACCGTGGCCATGATCGCCCGGTACGACCCCGTGACGGTCATCGGACTGTCCTTCCTCTTCGCCATATTGAAGATCGGCGCCCAGGGCATGGAGCTGTCCGCCGGGGTGCCCAACCAGATCTACCTGATCATCCAGACGGTCGTCATCTTCTGCATGGCGGCGGAGAGCGGCGTCTTTGCCTCCCTCCGGGCCGGGGCCCAGCGGAAAAAGGCGCGGGCCGACATCCGGCGAAAGGAGGAAGAGAGCCATGTTTGAGGGCGTCCTCCGAAGCGTCTTTTCCGCCGGTACCTTCAATCAGATGCTCCGCTCCGCCACGCCGGTGGCGCTGGCGGCTCTGGGCGGGGCCATGACCGAGCACGCGGGCATCATGAACATCGGCATGGACGGCATGATATTGATGGGCGCGTTTTTCGGCGTGCTGGGAAGCTATTTCTTCGGCTCCGCCGCGGCAGGGGTGGCGCTGGTGCTGGCCATGGGCGTTTTAGTGGGCCTTTTCTTCGCGCTTTTCGTGGTGAAGTTCAAATCCGACGAGTTCATCATCGGCACGGCCCTCAATACTTTCGCCCTGGGCCTGACCAGCTTTCTCAGCCGCTCCATCTTCGGCGCGGCGGGCACCAAGGGCAACCCCGCCCTGCCCACGGTCCATATCCCCGGCCTGGACGCTGTCCCCTTCCTGGGGCGGGTGCTGAACGACAACTCCCTGTTCGTCTACGTCACCTGGGCGCTGGTGCTGATCATGTGGCTTTTCGTATACAGGACCCCCTACGGGTTCTGGCTGCGAGCCAGCGGCGAAAAGCCCGAGACCCTTCGCACCGCTGGCATCGCGCCGGAGAGGATGAAGTGGCTCGCCAGCGTTCTGTGCGGACTTCTCTGCGGTCTGGCGGGGGCCCACCTGTCCCTGGGTCAGCTGCAGGGCACCTTCGCCGAGGATATGGCAAACTCCCGGGGCTATATCGCCTTCGCCTGCGTCATCTTCAGCCGGGCCAACCCCGCCGCGGCCTACGGCGCGGCGCTGATGTTCGGCTTCTTTGACGCCATCGGCCTGCGTCTGCAGGACTACATCAGCTCGGACCTGACCAACACCATCCCCTACGTCATCACCATCGTCATGATGGTCTACGTGGTGGTCCGCTCCCAGCGCAAAAAACGCCGCGCGGGCAAAAGACTTCCCGCCCGGCAGACGTAAAAACGTACAGCAAACGCCCCGCGCACAGCGCGGGGCGTTTTTCTCTGTGTCAGGAGACCTGCTCGATCGTGGCGCTGCCGTCTGCGGCAAAGGAAACGGTCACCGTCGCGTCAAGAAGGATATTGGAGTCTTCCCCAGTAAATCTCAATTCTATTTCCGTGTCGAAACCATCGGACGGAAAGGCGGTTTGCTGTTCGACTATCAAATAATTTGTGGCGCCGCCAGGCTGGATAATGTCACCGGAGGAAAGATATCCAAAGGAATAGGGGAACGAAGAGCCGTTGACCATGACGTTTCGCGTGTAGAAATCAGTGCCGTTATTGCTGTTATTCTCAAAATAGAGAATGATCGCCTGAAACGATTCATCATAGGTCATACCGATCACGTATTCTCCGTTGTTGCCCAGCGTGACCGTAGCGTCGGCGTCGGTCTCAGGGTCCGGGGCCCAGATCAGGTCGGCGTTTTCCGCCTTAACGGAGGATATACCCGCCGTCCCTTCCGTTGGCTGCGGGGTCTCCGGCGGTGTCGGGTCCGCTACCCAGGCGGCGGTGCCGTAAACGCTGGATGTGGCGTCCGCATAAGGGGATATATCCAATTCCACATTCCAAACCCCATCCCCAGAAAAAAGACCGGGAGTACCATCATACTTACCTAATGTCAGCATGATCCTGTCCATGCTGTCTGCGGAGGTGTATATTTTCCATCCGTGAGGGTCAGGAGAGGTAAACGCCAGCGCCTCTATCATTGTTTTTCCGGGCGGCAGAAGTCTGCTGATGCTTCTGGTATCGGCTGGAACTCCGTCGATATCAGCCCTCATATAAGGGGCAGCCAGCTTTTCACCGGTCCTGTTTTCGACGGATATGACCAGAGACACACCGGAGTCCTCGTCAACGTAGTAGTCATGGACGATGGCGGTGACTCCCTCGTCATCCACGATGGTCACCGGCTCAAAGTCCGTGTCGTATATGACATCCTCCGTGGCGGGGACGCCCATCTCTACAGCGGGGAAGGGCAGAGAGATGGGAACGGACAGCTCCTCGTCGTAGTTCCAGGACGGCGAGATGTAGCCCTCCGCGCTCTGCACATAGTTGACGCCCACCTGGGCTAGGGAGGACTTGTCCCATCCGGCGGAGATAGAAACCGTCTCTCCGGCATAGATATAAACGCTGCCATCATCGCTGAATTCCGGCAGTTTGGTCCAGGATAGAGGGCACATCCTGTCGTTGACGGAAAAGGCAAAAAGGTAGAATGCGTGCCCCTCGTCCGTCTTGTTTGTGATCTCCAAGGTGAAGGAGGCGGAGCTGTCCTCCGGCGAGTTGACCAGGTCCGTCACCACGACCTTGACCGACTCGTCGTCCGCCACGGTGACCGGCTCGAACGAGCTGTCCTCTCCGTCGGCGAGGGCCGGGACCGAGAGAAGCGAGAATGCCAGGAACAGCGCCAGGAAAACGCATAGGGTCTTTTTCATGTGAGATACCTCCAGTTTTTGATTTTTCCTGGTCCCTGTCGGAAAGAAGATCCGCGCCAGCGTGTGTTGGCGTGTTTCCCGACAGTCGGGCCCGGAGCGGGATCTTACCCCCGCCCCATGGCCCTTCCGCCGGGATAACAAAAGGCGGCGCAGGGAGATATATCCCTACACCGTCATACACCAACGCACACCCCCAAACCTCGCCCTTGTAAAACAAGGGGCGAACGGTTATAATGGGGCTGGCGCAGATTTCTGCTGTGTGGGAGCCGTCTTCTCCTGCATAGGGGCGTGGAGTGGTTCCAGCACTTCACGTCCCGCCCTTGCTATCCCGTTTTGTCCATTATAGTGCCTGTCCCCCTTAAATGCAAGGGGATTTTGCAAAAAGGGCGCGATGCGGCAACGCATCGCGCCCTTCCCTTTTCCTTTCACACGATCGCCACCTGGCACATCTTCATGGTCTGAAGCGCGGCGGCGTGGCTCTCCGGCGTCACGCCCGCGCAGGCGTCCGCGATCACCCGCACGGGGGTCTCCGGCAAAAACGCCTTCACCAGCAGCGCGTTGGACACCACGCAGATGTCCGTGCACAGCCCTACGAGCGTGATCTCCAGGTCCTCCTTTTTCGCCAGCTCCGCGAGCTTTTCCGCCAGCACCACAGAGCCGAAGGTGGGCTTGTCGATGATCTCCGCACTCCCCAGGGCGGCGGCGACCTTTTCATCGAGCGCCCAGCCGGGGGTGCCCTTCACGCAGTGGACCACCGGCAGATTGCGGCCCTCCTGGGTGTCCAGATAGTTCTCGGGATGGGTGTCCCGTGTGGCGAACACGTTTTCGGGAGGGTATTTGCCGATCTCCTCCACCACCCGGTCCACGATGGACACGGCCTCCGCCGTGCCCAGGGCCCCGTCGATGAAATCCTTCTGCATGTCGATGACCAAAAGCAGCTTTCTCATAGGTGCGCTCTCCTTTCATGCCCTCACCGGGCCCCTCACAGCATAACAAATTATGCCCGAAATTACAAGCTCCCCGCCGCCTATCCCCGTAACCCTCGGGTCTTTTGCCTGTGAAAATCGGCGGCGGGACCGAAGGGCCCCGCCGCGGGATGTGTTTTGTTCACTTTGTAAACGTCAGGTCCAGAGCCACGTTCATCTCGGTCAGGCCCTCCCGGAGGGCGGTGCTGCTGGTCCACGTATCGCCCACCAGCTCCGGCTCCACCTCGACCCACGCCTGGTCATAGGGTACCGGCGAACCGTCGGCGTCCTGATAGCCGTTTCCGTCGCCCACGGCGGTCACGCTCTCCACCGCCGCCGGGTCCACCAGCCGGTTGAACACCCAGCGCTTTATCCCGCCGTCGACGGTGCCGACCCGGCTGTTCACCGTGTAGGGCTCCGCCAGCTCCACTACATACTCGCTGCCGTCGGTCATGTGCACGACCAGGTCTCCAAAGCCGTAGTCGTTGCCGTAGGGGTTGTCCGCCGGGGGCTCTATCACCAGCCCCATGGGGGACAGTTTGGCGGTCCAGCCGCCATCCGCCGTCAGCACCGTCGTTTGCGCAGGTTCAGGCAAGGCAAGCGTGAGCTTATATGCCTCCGCCCTGTCCTGGTCTTCATCCAGGAAGAAGTAAACGTCCAGCGCGTCCGGCCAGGTCTCGTCCCCGAACAGGGCCATATAGACCGTGGCCTCTATTTTCGTCTCCGTGGCGCTCACAAGAGCCGTCCGCTCGTCCACCATGCCCCCATCGCCGGGTATGAAGAGCAGCGGCGCGTTGAGCAGGCCCAGGTCGCCGTCGGCGGAGATGTCGTAGCCGTCGTCCCAGTAGAAATACCCCCACACCTGGTCCGTCACGGTCATGTCCGGCAGGCCGTCGGGGGCCTCCACGGTGTAGGTCAGCGCGCCCACGCCGTTGTCCGCCAGGACGATGTTCTCCACCGCGCACGTTACGCCCCCTGCGGTGACGGACGCGCCCCCGGCCACGCTGCCGTCCAGGACCCGCTGGGCCGTCTCCTGATCCACCGGCTGGCCCTCGGTCACGATCTCCATGGTCCGCTGGTTGCCCTCGTCGTCCCAGCTGTCCAGGGGCAGATCGTAGGTCTGCTTGCCCGCGTCCTCGTCTCCGAACACGGTCTCGAAAAAGCCCGTATACTCCCCCACGGCGTAGGCCGTGACGCTCAGGGCCAGCACCAGCGCCGCCGCTACAGTCACGGTCCGCAGGGTGTTCCGGCCCGTATGTTTCAGATGCTTTACCGCTTTGTCTCTCTCGATCATCGCAAAAACTTCCTCCAGGGTGTCGTCGGAGGCGTGAAGGGGCTCCAGGGCCCGCTGGATGCGTTTTCTTTCCGTCATAGTCTCTCAGCCTCCGTCAAGGTGAATTTCAGCTGTTGTCGGGCACGGGCCAGGCGCGTGCCCACGGTGGCGGGCGGCACGCCCAGAAGCTGGGCGGTCTCCCGGATGGAATAGCCCTCGTAGTAGTACAGCACGATCACCGCCCGGTACTTGCCGTCCAGGGCCATGACGGCGGCGTACAGCTCCCGATCCTGGGGCTGCTCGAATCGGAGGGTGTTTTCATAGTCCTCCAGAGGTTCGCCCCGCCTCCGCCAGGGAGAGCGCAGGATCTTCTTACACTCGTTCACCGTCACCCGGATGAGCCACGCCTTCATATGCTCGGCGCTTTCAAAGGCCTTGTCCGTCTTATACAGGGCAAAAAGCACGTTTTGCGTGGCGTCGTCCGCGTCCTCCCGGCTCTTCAGATAACTGAAGGCCAGGCGGAAGATCATGTCCATGTACTTTTGCGCCGCCGCCGTGAACCGTTCCTTTGACAACATGCCGCTGTTTCCTCTCGAAAAGCTTTTCACCCATAATATCCGTCACGACCCCCTTATTTTTCAAGGGGGTCGTGAAAAAATTTTTTAATTTATATCCCGCTGGGCCGGGCCGGAGAGAAGATGGCCGTCGGCGTCGAAGCGGGAGCCGTGGCAGGGACAGTCCCAGCTGTTCTCGTCCGGGTTCCAGGCCAGCTCGCACCCCAGATGGGGACATTTGACCCGGACGGTGTGGTCGTTTCCCGCCCCGTCCCGGTAAAGGCCCACCTTCCGGCCCCCGGATTCCACCACGCCCCCGTGTCCGGCGGGCATGTCCGCCGCGCTGTCACGGGCCGTGCCGAAGGCGGAGCTGAGAAGGCTCTTGGAGGTGGTCCGCATGTCCTCCCACAGGGTCCCGAGGCTGGCTTTGAAGCGGAACCGGCGGGGCGTGAACACCTCCGCGTACTCGTTTTTCCGGCCCAGGACGGCGTCGGTGAGGAGCTGGGCCGCGACCATGGAGGTGGTCATGCCCCACTTCTGAAAGCCCGTGGCCACAGTCCAGTCCGGACGGGAGGCGGCAAACTGTCCGATGAAGGGCACCCCGTCCAGGGGGATGCAGTCCTGGGCGGACCAGGCCGCCGTCTCCCGGCTGTCGGGCCAATAGGTCCTGGCCGCCCGGCGGAGGCGGGCGTACCGGCCCCCGGCGGCGTTCTCCCCGGTCCGGTGCGCGCCGCCGCCCAGCAGCAGCCGGTCCCCGGCCACGCGGAGGCTCAGTCCGGTCGGGTCCACGCCGTAGTACATCCCGTCCAGGTCCTGGGCCCCCTCCAAGGCGATCACATAGCTGCGCTCCTGGTGCATCCGGGCGAAGAACAGGCCGGGAAAATTCACGAAGGGAAAGTGGCAGGCGAAGATCACCTTGTCCGCCCGGACCGTGCCCCGGTCCGTCACCAGCGTATGGCCCTCCGCCCGGAGGACCGGGGTGTTCTCATAGACGGTCAGGTCTTTGGCGATGGCCCGAAGGAACTTCAGCGGGTGGAACTGGGCCTGGCCGTCGAACCGCAGGGCCGACCCCACGGGAAAGGGCAGGCGCGTTTGGACGGTCAGCCGGGCGGGCAGGCCCAGCTGGGCCGCCGCGGACCACTCCCGCTGGACCGCCGTGGGGGAGACGGTGGTGTAGAGATAGGCCGGGAGCCGCCGGAAGTCGCAGTCGATGTTCTCCCGGGCGATCAGCTCCTCGTACTGATCTATGGCCTGCTGATTGGCCCTGGCGTACAGCCGGGCCCCCTCCGGGCCAAGCTGGGTGATGAGCCGGTCGTAAATGAGCCCGTGCTGGCTCGTGATCTTGGCGGTGGTGCCCCGGGTCTGGCCGGAGCCGACGCGGGCCGCCTCCAGCACCGCCACGGACAGGCCCTCCCGCTGCAGACAGTACGCGGTGAGGCACCCGGCCAGCCCCGCCCCGATCACCGCCACATCGGTCTTGATATCCCCCGCCAGGGCCGGGCGGGGCGGTATGGCGATCTCTTCGCTCCATATAGAATCCATTGTTATCCCTCCCGAAGCTATCATGATCATCGCAAGGCGTTGCGCCATCATATAGTCATTATCCTAAACAAACGGCGCAAAAAATAAACGGTAGGAATTGCCTCCGCCCGCATCCTGTGATATACTTTCAGGTGGAAATAACGATTGGGGAGAATACATATGATCCGACTCAACAACGATTACAGCCAGGGCGCCCACCCCGCCGTTCTGAAAGCCCTGACCGAGACCAACGGCGAGAGCCACAGCGGATACGGCATCGACGACTGGTGCGAGAAGGCCGCCCAGGAGATCAAGAGCCATCTGGACTGCCCGGACGCGGCGGTACACTTCCTGGTGGGCGGCACCCAGGCCAACTTCATCGCCATCGCCGCCGCCCTTCGGCCCTATCAGAGCGCCGTCTGCGCCGACAGCGGCCACATCCACGCCCACGAGACCGGCGCGGTGGAGCACATCGGCCACAAGATCACCACCCTGCCCTCCCCCGACGGAAAGCTCACCGCCGCCCAGGTGGCCGCGATCGCTGAGAACTACTGGACGAGCCCTATCCGGGAGCACATCACCCAGCCCAGACTGGTATACATCTCCTTCCCCACCGAATACGGCTCTCTCTACTCCCTGCAGGAGCTGACGGACCTGCACATGGTGTGCGAAAAATACGGCATGTACCTGTACATAGACGGGGCCCGGATGGGCTACGGCCTGGCTGCCTCGCGGGACGTGACGCTCCGGGACCTGGCCGGTCTGGCGGATATGTTCACCATCGGCGGGACCAAGTGCGGGGCTCTGTTCGGGGAGGCGCTGGTCATCACGAATCCCGCCCTGACGCCGGATTTCCGCAGCTATATCAAGCAAAACGGCGCCATGCTGGCCAAGGGATGGCTGCTGGGGGTCCAGTTCTGCGCGCTGTTCGAGAACGGTCTCTATTTCGACATCTGCCGCAAGGCGGTGGCCCAGGCCCTGCAGATCCGCGCCGCCTTCGCCGCCCACGGCATCCCCGCCTATGTGGACAGCCCCACCAATCAGCAGTTCGTGATCCTGTCCCATAAGCAGATCGAGGCGCTGGAAGAAAAATACGTCTTTGAGCCGGACCACAACGTAAACAGCACCCACATGTGCGTGCGCTTCTGCACCAGCTGGTACACCTCGGACGAGGATGTGCACGCGCTGGTGGAGGACATCGAAAAACTGTGAAAAATCACCATTGCATATCCCGGCGAAGGGTGCTATAGTAAGCGTTGACAACCGAATGAGCGAACGATGTCTTCAGGGCAGGGTGAAATTCCCGATCGGCGGTACAGTCCGCTAGCCTGAACCGGCGCGAGTGTGTCGGCCATTTGGCCGGTGCGCGCCGCTTAGGCCGACCCGGTGAAACTCCGGGACCGACAGTGACAGTCTGGATGGAAGAAGATGTGTTGAGCGGCGCTGTTTTGGCGGCGGGCACGCAAGGCCCCTCGCCCATAGACGCGGCCCGATATTGACACCTGGAAGGCACACGCGCTTTCAGGTGTCAAATATTTTATCGGAGGTATCTCTCTATGGACAGCCATCCCAACACAAACGTCAGACCCGCCAGCGCCCGCCGACCCGTTACCGTGGGCATGCTGTGCGCCGTGGCCTATGTGGTCATGCTGGTCACCCGCCCCCTGCCCGACGTACAGGGCATCCTCAGCTACGACCCCAAGGATGTGGTCGTGGTCATCGGCGGGTTCATCTTCGGCCCGCTGACCGCCGTGGCCATCTCCGTCATCGTCAGCTTTGTGGAGATGCTCACCGTCTCCTCCACCGGTCCCGTGGGCTTCGTCATGAACGTGGTGTCCACCTGCGCCTTCGCCGTGCCCGCCGCGCTGGTCTACAAAAAGTCCCGCAGCATGAAGGGCGCCATCGGGAGCCTTGTCACCGGCGTGCTGGCAATGGCCGCCGCCATGTGCCTGTGGAACTACGTCGTGACCCCCCTCTACCAGGGCGTGCCCCGGCAGGTGGTGGCGGGCATGCTGCCCACGGTATTTCTGCCCTTCAACCTGATCAAGGGCACTATCAACGCGGGACTGACGCTGCTGCTGTATAAACCCGTGGTCACCGCCCTGCGAAAGGCCAACCTGGTGGAGGAGTCCTCCTCCGCCGACGGCGGCGGCAAGGGCAGGGTGAACGTGGGCGTGATCCTGCTGGGCGCGGCCCTGGTGGTCACCGGCGTGCTGCTGATCCTGGTCATGCTGGGCGTGCTCTAAAAGGCATCATTAGACAACAGCCCCGGCGCATCCGCGCCGGGGCTGTACTATTTTATTCTTGCGTTTCTCCGCGTTCGTCCTCCGGGGGCACAAATTCCAGCAGGTCCCCGATCCGGCAGCCGAGCACCGTACATATCCGCGCCAGCACATCCGTGTCCAGCCGCGTGACCGTGTTGTTGTAATAATGGTTCAACTGCGTCCTCTGCATCTCCGCCCGCTGGCTGAACTTATTCTTGCTCAGGCCGCTTTGCTCCAACAGCTCCCGCAAATGTACGTTTATCTTTCCAAATCTCTCCATCTTCTACCTCTGCCACAGAAATTATAATTGACAAAGGTAGTGTATATTTGTTAAACTCAGAATATAAGTTGTAAGAAGTTATGTATTAGTAATTACACACCTTTAAAGGAGAATGCTTTCAATGCCAAATTATCAAAAAATGTACAGTATCCTATGCGGCGCGGCCTCAGATGCGCTGGACCAGTTGCCAGCAAAGCCGGAAGAAGCCATACGCATCCTGCAAAACGCGTTGGATCAGACGGAAGAGTTATACATCCAAACATCTGACCCATGAAAAACCGGGAGCGGAAACCGCTCCCGGTTTTTATTGCTGATAATTCACCGGACCAGTTCCCCGTACACCGCTTCGGTGTCGGATTCGCCGCCGCCCAGAAGATACAGCGCGCCGTCCGCCATGGTCACCTTCAGCCACGGCCCTGTCCGGGGGTCCAGGCACAACGTGGCGCTGCCCCACTCGGTGCTGAACCTTCCCTTGAGGATGCTGTCCGCGCCGGTGCCCATGACCCGCGTCATCCCCTTCGGCAGCGTGTCGACGAGCTCCGCGTCCGCGACGTCCTCCAGGGGCAGGGCGTAATCCTTCCCCCAGCTCTCGGCCAGCAGAACGCCCTCCTCCACCTTCAAGGGCAGGGGCGCCTCACACATGGCGTCGAAGAAAAGGCCCGCGACCGGCAGAGCCAGCAGCAGCGCCAGGGCCAGGACCATGAACGCCTTGCCGCCCGGCCGGGCCAGGTTCACGGTGGTGTTGACGCCGGTGCGGTTGTTGACGATGACCCGGCTGTCGTTGGGGTCGTAGTAGAGCTGGCCCCAGAGCCACTTGTCGTCCTCGTCCACATAGAAGCCCTCGCCGCTGGCAGCGGTGAGCCTTTCCTGGATATGCCGGACCCGGAACTCCAGCGCCACGGCGATGACGCACAGGCCCAGGCCCAGAGCCATGGTGAGCCAGAACAGGACCTGACTGCCGGAGAAGAATCTCGCGCTCACCCACACGCCCACGTCGATGGCCGCCATCATCCAGGCGCACAGCAGCCACACCCGGTCCCAGGCCCGGCGGCGGACCCTGGTCAGGGCCGCCGTCACGGCGTCGTTCTCATCCACCGCCTCCGCCCGGTTCCGGTACAGGTACTTATCCCCCGCCCAACAAGCCAGGGCCAGCGCCGCATCCAGCGCATACATGACCCACAGGTCCCGGTCAAAGACCGCCGGTACCGCCGCGACCACAGCCGCCGCCACGAACCACCACACGCTGGTCCGCTTGACCGGCTCCGCCGCCGCGGTGACGCTGGCCGTCCGGACCGTGGGCACGGTCCAGCCCCGGGCCTTTTTCACCGCCTTGAGCTTGCCGTTCCAGCGGGCGGTACACACGAATTCCGCCACGATCAGCAGGTCCACCCACAGGAACAACAGGCAAAAGCGCATCTCCGGCCAGGTCAGCGCCGCGCACAGAGCTCCCAGCGCCGCCAGGGCCAGGCAGATGATAAGCTGCTCCCGCCGAAAGCCCTTCAAAAGGCCCAGGACCTCCGGGTCCTCCCGTCCGGCGCGGGGGAACGTGACCCCCACGGCGATGTTTTTCTTGAATTTCGCCTCGTTGACGTTCAGGGCGTACATCACGGGCAAAAGCACCAGGCACGCGCCCCAAGAGATCAGCGACGTCATTTTGTCCCCTCCTTATACAGCTTCCTGCACAGCTCCATGGCCGCGTCCACATCTAACCCCGCCAGCCGCAGCTCTCCCAGCCGCAGCCGCAGGCCCTCCAGCGTTTCCTTGGACGGTCCGGCGTTTTGCTCCCGCCGGGCCACCACCGCGCCGCTGCGCCGGTCCGTGGCGATGACGCCCTCCTGCCGCAAAAGCTGGTACGCCTTGCTGACGGTCATCATGTTGATGCCGCACTCCTCCGCCAGGGCCCGTACCGTGGGCAGCTTATCCCCGGCTGCCAGCTTTCCCCCCGCCACAGCCAGAACGATCTGGTCCCGGATCTGCATATAAATGGGCCGGTCCGAACCAAAATCCAGCTTTAAAAGCATCCCATCGCCTCCTTGCATTGTTTGTATTAATTATAATAATGCAAATAATGCAATCTGTCAACAACTTTTTTCACCGCACCCATGAAAATGGGTTGCAAGGAGCCCCGGGCGGTTTTATAATAGGAGCATATAGAAACGTGGCTGACGCCAAAACGGGCAGTTACAGCGAAAGGCACGGCCAGGCGGGACGGCGGTCCCGCCTGTTTGGCCGCGCTTTGGATGGCGCGGCTTTTTTGCTTTATCAGGGGGAGGATACAGCTATGATGGTAACGCGCGTGGCCGTGATCGGCATCATCGTGGAGGATCTGGACAGCACCGAGCAGCTCAACGCCATTTTGCACCGCTATTCCGGCTATATTCTGGGCCGGATGGGAATACCTTACCGTGAACGGGACATCAACATCATCAGCATCGCCGTGGATGCGCCTCAGGACGTGACCAACGCCCTGTCCGGCGAGATCGGAGCGCTTCCCGGCGTCAACGCCAAGACCGCCTATTCCCACGTCATCACCAAATCGTGAACTCAAGGGTCGGAAAAGGCGAGAATTCGGAGGGGACCTTTCCATGAAACGTATTTTGACAACTCTGCTGGCCCTGGCCCTGTGCCTGGGCGTATGCTCCTGCGCCAAAGGTCCGGAGGCGGACAGGGACCTGACCGTGAACGTCATGGTCCTGAACGGCACCACCGGCTTTGGCATGGCCAAGCTCATAGCCGACAGCGGCCAGGACAAGGCCCGGCTGAATTACGCGTTCGACGTGGAGACGGACGCCAGCAACGTGACCGCCGCCCTGATCGACGGCGGGTGCGATATCGCGGCCCTGCCCACCAACGCCGCCGCCGCCATGTACAACAAGACCCAGGGCGGCGTACAGCTTCTGGCTTTGAACACCCTGGGGGTGCTGTATCTGGTGGTGAACGGCGACGCGCTCACCGTGCAGAGCATGGCCGACCTGGAGGGCATGACCGTGTACGTTCCGGCCCAGAACCCCACGTTCCTGTTCCGGGCCCTGTGCGACGCGGCGGAGGTGGACGTGACGGTGGACGACTCCTACGCCCAGCCCGCAGACCTGCGCACGGCCCTGGCCGCCGGGGAGGTGGATATCGCCGTGCTGCCGGAGCCCATGGTGACCATCGCCTGCGCCGCCAACGAGAGCCTTGTCCCGGCGCTGGACCTGACGGCCCAGTGGGAGCAGGTCTATCCCGAGGGCAGCCTGGTCCAGGGCTGCGTGGTGGCCCGGACGGGATTTATCCAGGAACACCCGGCGGAGACGGCGGCGTTTCTGGAAGAATACGGAGCGTCCATCGCCTACGCCCAGGACGAGCCCGAGGAGGCCGCCAAGCTCATCGAGCAGACCGGCATATTCACCAACGCCGCTGTGGCCGAAAAAGCCCTCCCCCGCTGCAACCTGTGCTTCATCACCGGCGACGAGATGCGCGGCGACATGGACAGATTCTTGCAGATCCTCTACGGCGTGGCCCCCGAGTCCATCGGCGGGACCGTTCCCGACGAGGGGTTTTACTACAAAGGTTGACATAATATGAAGGGCTGGAGACTTCCGGCAAAACGGATACTGGCTCTGGCCTTCTGGCTGGGGGTCTGGGCGCTGCTGGCCATGGCCGTGGACCGGGAGCTGCTGCTGCCCGGTCCGGCGGTGGTGGCCCGGCGCCTTGTCGCGTTGGCGGGCAAGGCGTCCTTCTGGCGCACCACCGCCGTGAGTCTGCTGCGGATCGTGTGCGGGGCGGTGCTGGGCGTGGCGGCGGGAACGCTGCTGGCCGCCGGGACCGACCGCTACTCTCTGCTGGACGCGCTGTTCGCGCCGCTGCTCACCGTCATCCGGGCTACCCCCGTGGCCAGCTTCATCCTGCTGGTGCTCATCTGGGTGGGGCGGGACATCCTGCCCTGCGTGATCGTGTTTCTGATGGTGCTGCCGGTGGTGTGGGCCAACGTGTCCGCCGGGCTCCGGTCCGCCGACGAGCGGCTTTTGGAGGTGGCCAGGGTCTACGGCTTCTCCCGGTGGAAAAGGACGAAGCTGATCTACGTCCCCTCGGTGGCCCCCTATTTCCTGTCGGCGTGCCGGGCCTGCCTGGGGCTGGCGTGGAAGTCCGGCGTGGCGGCGGAGGTGCTCACGGTCCCGGCCCGGTCCATCGGCCGGGAGCTCTACGAGGCCAAGCTCTATCTGGACACGGCGGACCTGTTCGCCTGGACGGCAGTGGTGGTGCTGTGCTCACTGCTCATCGAAAATCTGCTGGACGCCGGTTTCGCCCGGCTGGGCCGTCACAGGAGGATGGGAGGCGGCGAGTCATGATACGCTTTGACGCTCTGGCTCTGGCCTATGACGGCAAGCCGGTCCTGACCGGCGTCACGTTCCGCGCCGCGCCGGGAGAGCATATCGCCCTGATGGGGCCCTCCGGCTGCGGAAAGACCTCCCTGCTCCGGCTGGCGGCGGGACTGATAAGCCCTACGGCGGGGACGGTGGAACGGGGAGCCCGGCGACCGGCATACGCCTTTCAGGAGCCCCGGCTGCTGCCCTGGCTCACGGCGGCGGAAAACGTGAACGCCGTGCTGGAGGGGACCGCCGCATCCATGCCAGCGGCTTTGCGATGGCTGGACGCGGTGGGTCTGGCCGGGGCGGCGGACAGATTTCCCCGGGAGCTGTCCGGCGGCATGGCCCAGCGGGTGAATCTGGCCAGGGCCCTGGCGCGGGACGGGGATCTGCTGCTGCTGGACGAGCCGCTCAAGGAGTTGGACGAGGCCCTCCGGGAGGATATCCTCTCTCTGCTGGAGCGCTGCGCCGCCGGAAGGACCCTGCTGATCACCACCCACGACATCCGCGTGGCTCAAGCGCTGGCGGACCGACTCTACGTATATCGAAACGGGACCTTCGTGCCGGGACCGTAAAAGACAGGCCAGGACCGCTGCCATCGGGCGGCGGTCCTGGGTTTATCAACGGGATAAAGTTTACATAATATTAGCTCTGTACGTCCTCACTCTGTTTGAACATCTCCAGCAGTTCCTCGGTCTGCAGGACCACCGGCGGCTGGATGGTCTCGCCCTGGCAGGCGCACACCGCCGCCAGATAGTCCTCGTCCAGCCAGAACTCCCCGAACTGCCAGCCCTCGGGCCCGTGGATCACGTCCTCCTGATCCAGGCTCAAAAGCTGATCCCGGCTCACGGCCTTGACCCATGCCTCCTTCCGGGTCCAGATCCGGAAAAAGGCCCGGTTCTGCTCCTCATGGGGCTGCTCCGCCAGCCAGTCCCGCTCCCGGAAGTGGAACCGGCGGGCCACCGACATATGCACGGGTCTGATCTGCTGCACGTCCGCGCCGATCTGGCGGTCGCTGATGGCGCACATGGCGTAGGGCCCGGAGTGGGACAGGCTGAAATACAGGTCGTCCCGCTGGGCGAACACAGGCTTTCCCGCCTGCAGAAAGCGCACCGGTTCCTCCGGCTGCACACCGTGCCGCTCCATCACATATCGCCACAGAAGCCCCGCCCCCAGGCTGGCCTCCCGGGCCGGAGCGTAACGCAGCCGCTCCAGCCGCCGCCGCCGCCACCGGGGCAGGTAATGGGCCCCCTCCTCCGCGGGGGGCATGATCCCGTTCTTTAAAATGAAAACTTCCGTCATCACCCTCACCAATCCGGCGTGTACCAATAGTTGTAGACTTCATAATTCCGGATATGGAACAGATCCAGATCCCCGTGCCGCTCCGGACGGGCGTCCTCCAGCTCCACGTCGTAGATCCAGTCCACCCCATCCTCCGGGATGACCACGAAGGAGTGGTCGCCGTAAAACTGGTTGATCTCCGCCGCCAGGATCCGGGCATTCTCGCCCAGAGCCCTGGCCAGCAGGCCAAAGGCCGCGGCATAGCCATAGCAGGTCCCGCCGCCGTAGCGGAAAAAGCGAAGCGCGCGCGTATTCTCCCAGCCGGTGCTGCCCACCTCTTCCGGTATCTCATCCCCCGGCGCCAGCTTGTACTCGAAGCTGTTTTTGACGTACAGATACGCCGCCTCCAGGGCCTCCCGGCCGGTCAGCTCATTGGCGCCGCTGGCCGCCAGCGCCCCGGCCAGCTCATCGTCCAACCGCGCGTTTCCCGTGGTGTAGCGCCCGTCCGGCCCGAAAGACCACACGCCATCCGTCTCGTCCGTCACGAGCGCTCCGTTCTCGTCGGCCTTATACAGCCAACCGTACATGCGAAAGATGCCCGGCGCCCGGCGTGGGATCTCCCCGGCCAGGCCCGCGTCCGCCATGAACGGCCACGTCCAGTCATCCTCGCTCACATCCAGCGGCTTCAGTCCCGCGGCGAACAGCCCTTCGCTCTCCGGCTCCCGCCCGGCCAGCCGCTCCAGCACAACGGCGGCTTCCCGCCTGGTGACGGCCTGCGTACCGTCCGCATCCTCCTCGCTTTCCAGCATCGCGCCCTGGGCCACAGCCGTGGCCACGGCGCGCACGAGCACCTGTTCCTCTCCCTCCATCTGCAGGCCCAGCTGGTCCAGCGTCCCGGCAAGCTCCTCCCGGGTCACGGCCCGCTCCGGCTGGAACGGCCTCTCATCCAGGTCCAGCAGCCCCGCCTCGGCCAGCCCGGCCGCGCCCCGATACGCGCCCTCCAGGCCCCCTTCATCCAGCCACATGGCCGCCGCGGGCTTCGGCAGGCCTTCTACCAGCACCTCCACGGCTCTGGCAAATTCCCCCCACGTCAGCGCTTCCTCCGGACGGAACGCGCCGTCTGCCCTCCTGTCCATCAGCGCCGGGTGATCGGTCCGGTCCGCCAGCGACAGCCGCGGCAGCGGGGTCGCCTCAGACGCCTCCAACGGTGTCTGGCCGTCCGCCGATACGTCCCGCTCCCCCGACGAGCGAATGCCGGCCAGCAAGAGGACCAGCGCCAGGGCGATCAGGACGTATCGAATGAGCTTTGCTATCTCTCTCATGCTCCTGGTCAACGATGCGCCCCGTTCCTTTCAGAACGGGACGCAGAATTTCCTTATCCTTATTCCCGCGCGCCCCCCTGTCCGGACACAGCGCCGCCCCGCGCGGCGGACACACCGGCCTCCGTGTGGGTATAGGCGTTGAAAGACTGACCCGCGGCGGATGCCGGGGCCGGACGTTCTCTGAGGACCATGGGGCCTCCTTTCTGGAGCGACGCGGACAGATACTGCTTTCTACTGTCTATTTTATATGATTTGTAAGAAAATTACAATCGAATCTTTGTCATGATTTGTACTGAAAATTCCCCTCTTCCTTGGAACATATTGCACGAAAACCGGCATTTTATGACCAAATTTCTCGGAAAATGCATCCAAAAATGCAAATATCCCAGGCCAACGGCCTGGGATACAAGCTGTGCAGTTTTACATCTCCAGATCGCGGATATACACGATCTTGCTCCGGGGATCGGACTTGTCCTGCCGCTCCTCCACCTCGAACCGGTCGATGGCCTTCACCATGCCGGACAGCTTGGAGTAGCCGTAGCTGCGGCTGTCAAAATCAGGCCGCTTCTTCTGGATGAGCTGGCCCACGGCTCCCAGGGACACATAGTCGTCGTCCGCCGTGCCGGACAGGTCCAGAATGGAGTCCGCGATGAGCCACACGATGCTGTCCGGTATCTGCCGGGTCTCCGCCGGACCGGGCCTGGCCGCGGGCTCCTGGGCCTCCGGCTCCGTTTTTTTGGCCTGTTCCGGCTTTTTGAGCTGCTCCGGTTTTTTGGTCTGCTCCGGCTTTTTCTTCCTGGCGGGCTGGCCGGTCTTGGCCGCCACCTTGGCAGACCGGTCCCGGATGACTTCGATATAGATGAACTTGTTGCAGGCGGCGATCAGCGGGCTGGGTGTCTTTTGCTCCCCGATGCCGATGACGAACTGCCCCGCCTCCCGCAGCCGCCGGGCCAGACCCGTGAAATCGCTGTCGGAGCTGACGAGCACGAAGCCGTCCGTGTTGCCGGAATAGAGGATGTCCATGGCGTCGATGATCATGGCCGAATCCGTGGAGTTCTTGCCCTTGGTGTAGGCAAACTGCTGCATGGGGGTGACGGAGTTGTCCAGAAGCGCCTGCTTCCAGCCGGACAGGTTGCGGGTGGACCAGTCGCCGTAAGCCCGTTTCAGGTTGGGGGTGCCGTAGATGGCCACCTCCTCCATGATGCCCTGCAGACAGTCCCGCGGCGCGTTGTCCGCGTCGATCAGCACCGCCAGACGCAGGTTTTTGTCGTTGTCGGTCATGGGCATGCATATCCCCTCCATTTCCATCATAGTATACAGGAACCCGTCCCATTTTGCAATAAAGTTTACATAACTTCCACCGCGTTTGTGAACATTTTTCCTGATATTCGCAAAAAAACTTGAAACAGGGGGATGCTTGTACTATAATATTATGGATTCATTCCAAAAAAGCGCAAGAGGTGTCAACACATGAGTGCATCCAAGGACAAGCGTACCCGCAAAGAGCAGATCGCGGCCGGGACCGACAAGCGTACCGCCGCCAAGGCCAAGGAGCTGGCCAAACAGCGTAAGTCGAACATCATCTATACCGTCGTCGGTATCGCGGTGGTGCTTTTCGTCGCCTTCGTGCTGTTTTACAATTCCTCCTTCATGGTCCGCCACACCACCGCCGTCACCATCGACGGCCAGGAGTACAGCGCGGCCCAGCTCAACTATTACTACTCCAGCAACTACATGAATTTCTATAACAACTACGGCAGCTATATCTCCTACTTCTTCGACCCCGACGAGAGCCTTGCCGATCAGCCCTATGACGAGAACATGTCCTGGCGGGAGTATTTCCTGAACAGCGCCGCCCAGGACATGGCCCGCATCCAGATGCTGGTGACCGAGGCCGAGGCCGCGGGCTTCACCCTGTCCGAGGAACAGCAGGCGGAATATGACGAGCAGATCGCCTCCATAGGGACCGCCTGGGAGAGTCTGGGCTACTCCAACCTCCAGCAGTATCTGAACATGAACTTCGGCAAGGGCGTTGATTTCGACCTGCTCAAGCAGGAGATGTACCGTTCCTTCCTGGCCTCCGCCTTCTCCGAGAGCCAGTATGACAGCTATGAGTACTCCGACAGCGAGCTGGACGACTACTACGCCGAGCACGCCGACGAGCTGGACGTGATCGATTACACCTATTACAGCGTCCCGGTCCCCACCGAGGAGCCCGAGGATAGCGAGGACGCCGACGCGCCCGCCGAGGACGCTGAGGAGACCGAAGAGGCCGCTGAAGACACCGAAGAGGCCGCTGAAGGGACTGAAGAGGACGCCGAAGAGGCCGAGGAGCCCGTTCCCTCCGAGGAGATCGCAGCCATCGCCGAGGCGGTGGACGGCACGGACGAGCAGACCTTTACCGACTATCTGGCGGAGGAAGCCGACGACGCCGCTCCCTCGCACCAGTCCCTGCCCGGCAGCAGCATCTCCAGCACCTACTCCGAGTGGCTGCTGGACGCCGAGCGTCAGCCCGGCGACGCCGCCGCCTTTGCCACGAACACCACGGAATATGTGGTGATGTTCCTGGGCCGGGATACCAACGACTATCCCACCGTCAGCTTCCGTCACATCCTGGCCATGGCCGATGACGCGGACGGCGACGGCACGTTCAGCGAGGACGAGATCCAGGCCGCGGCGGATGAGGCCCAGAGCGTCTATGACGAGTGGCAGGACGGCGACGCCACCGAGGACTCCTTTGCGGAGCTGGCCAACGAGCGCTCCGAAGACGGCGGCTCCAACACCAACGGCGGCCTGTATGAGAACGTATCCAAGGGCAACATGGTGGAGCCCATCAACGACTGGCTCTTCGAGGATGGCCGCAAGGCCGGAGACACCACGGTCGTGTCCTATGACGGGGACAACTACACCGGCACTCATGTGCTCTACTTCGTGGGTCAGGACGACATGACCTATGCCCACGCCCAGGCGGACGAGGCCCTCCGCAGCGACGCTTACAGCGCCTGGTCCGAGGAAAAGATGGCCGATTACGAGCCCGTCACCTCCCACCTTCGCATGTGCGGTAAAAACCATTGATGCCGCGCCACGCGGCAGCTCCAACAAAAGCGGATGTCCCGGACGTCTGATGGACGTCCGGGACGCTTTATTTTATTCCGCGCTGGGCTTGCCGCCGCCTTCGCTCTTGGGGCGGCGATTATGGGGCCGACGGCGGCTGTAATAATTCTTGCTGCGGGCCTTCTGGCTCTGCTCCTGGGGCGTGGGCGCGTCGGCCTTGGGCCGCTGCTGCTGGGGGGCGCGCTGGCGGTCCTTGGGCGGGCGGTGCTTCTCCGGCTGGGAGTCTGGCCTGTCCGGCGCGGCCTGCTTGTCCTGCCGGGGCTTGTCGCCGCCCCGGTTCCGCCGACGGCGACCGCGGCGCTGGCCTTCTTCCGGGGCGGACGTCTCCGGCTGGGGCCTCGGCGAGGCGGCTCCCGCTTCCTCGCCGGGGACGGTGATGAGGCGCTCCGGCATCTCCCACCCGTCCTCTTCCGGCTCCGGCTCCGGCGCTTTTTTCGGTTTGAGCACCAGCACATGGGGCGGCTGGCTGCCGTCTCTGGGGCGGCCGCCGGGAATGGCCGCCACCTCGTCCACGTCATACTGACGGTAGGCGTCGTCCCCCTCCCCGTCCAGCTTCACCCGCACCGTCTGGCGCAGGATGTTCACCTGAGTCACGTTGCCGTAGCCGTCCGGCGTCTCCACAAAGGCGCCGTTCTTCGGCACGTTCTTCACCAGCTCCTCATAGGCGGGCTGCTCGTACCGCAGGCAGCACATCAGCCGCCCGCAGCAGCCGGATATCTTGGCCGGGTTCAGGCTCAGGGCCTGGACCTTGGCCATCTTGGTGGATACGGGCTTGAACTCGTCCATGAAGGTCCCGCAGCAGAAGGGCCGTCCGCAGATACCCAGGCCGCCCAGCATCCGGGCCTCGTCCCGGACGCCGATCTGCCGCAGCTCGATGCGGGTGCGGAACACCCCCGCCAGGTCCTTCACCAGCTCCCGGAAGTCCACCCGGCCCTCGCTGGAGAAGAAAAAGATGATCTTATTGCCCTCAAAGCTGCACTCCACATCCACCAGCTTCATGTCCAGGCCGTGGGCCTCGATCTTCTGCCGACCGATGACATAGGCCTCCCGCTCACGCTTGCGGCACAGCTCTGCGATGCGCAGATCGTCCTCGGTGGCCGCCCGGGCCACCGACCGCAGAGGCGTCACCACCTGGCTGTCCTCCACCTCATGGTTGCCCCGCACGACCGTGCCGATCTCCAGGCCCTTGGAGGTCGCCACCACCGCCTGGTCCCCATCCTTCAGGGACAGACCCGCCGGGTCAAAGTAATAGCTCTTGCCCCGGTTGCGAAATTTGATGCTCACTACTTCCGTCATATCTCTCGTTACCTCAGTGTTTCCGCGGCCAGAAGGCCGAATATCTGTTTGGGCTGCACGTTGTGGCGCAGATAGTCCTCCGTCTTGTCCATGAGCGCGTCCAGATGCAGCAGCGTCTCCCGTCCCAGGCCCGGATCGGCCAGCCGCCCGCACAGGATGTCGCACACCGCGTCCTTCACCTGGCCCGCGAATGCCTCCGTATCCTCACGGGAGAGCTTGGTCCGGTTCATGCAGAACATCACCGTCTCCGCTCTGTCCCCGGAGGCGGCGGCCTCCAGATAGCCCCGGACCAGGTCCGGCAGCTCACGGCTCCGGGCCCTCCGCCCCGCGGCCTCTCCGGTCCGGACGCACCGGGAGCGCACCGTGGGCAGCAGCGCGTCCGCCGACGCGGCGCACAGGATGAAGCAGGCGTGGCCTGGAGGATCCTCCAGAGCCTTCAAAAGAGCGTTCTGCGCCTGTGCGTTCATCCGGTCCGCCTGGTCGATGATATACACTTTCCGGGCCGCCTCATTAGGGGCCAGCTGGGCGTCCGCAGTCATGGCCCGGATCTGGCCCACCACGATATCCTGCCGCAGGCCCTTGTCCCGGCTCTCCCGAGTCACCACGGTCACGTCCGGGTGGATGCCGGCCAGGACCTTTCGGCAGTCCCGGCACTGGCCGCAGGGCGGCTCCGCCCCGGTGCACAGCAGCTCCGCCGCCAGACGCCGGGCGGCCTCGTCCCGCTCCGGCCCCTCCGGGGCGAGCAGCATATACGCATGGGATAGCCGTTTCTCCGCCATAACCGTTCCCGCCCGGACCGTTGACCGGTCCCCATTTCCGCTCGTTTGCCGGTCCGCTTTGGGCATTATGCTGTCTCCGTCCGGCTTGAATATGTCTATTATATCATATTTTCATCGCGGCTTACAATATCATTTGCAACTTTCACAAAATCGTGGTAAATTTGAACTGTCAGGAGTTTAACATTGACGCACGGGCAAGGAGGCCGACCCATGAAACGCACCAATGTTTCCAATAATGTGATCCGACGTCTGCCCCGCTATCTGCGGAAGCTGGACGATCTGGCCGCCAAGGGCGAGGAGCGCATCTCCTCCGACAAGCTGGGCCGTCAGATGGGACTCACCCCCTCCCAGATCCGGCAGGACTTCTCCTGCTTCGGCGAGTTCGGGCAGCAGGGCTACGGCTACAACGTGGATTTCCTGCGCCGGGAGATCGGCCAGATCCTGGGCACCTATCGCGGTTATTCCGCCATTCTGGTGGGCGCGGGCAACCTGGGCACCGCGCTGGTGCAGAACTTCGACTTCATCATCGAGGGCTATGTGTTCCTGGGCGCTTTTGACATCAAGCCCGAGGTCATCGGCACGCAGATCGACGGCTTCCCCGTCTACGACGTGCGTGACCTGCCCGGTTTCGTCCGGGAGCACAAGGTGGACATTGCCATCCTGACAGTGCCCCGCCACGCGGCCCAGGAGCTGACGGATACCCTGGCCCAGGCCGGTATCCGGGCCATCTGGAACTTTACCAACACGGAGCTGGACGTGGGCGACAGCGGTATCCTGGTGGAGAACATCCACTTTTCCGACAGCCTGCTGGTGCTTACCTATCACCTGGCCCAGCAGGACGACAAGGAGAAAAATGAAGTCTGACGCGCCATTCGACACCATCGCCGCCATCTCCACCGGACAGGTCCTCGCCGCCATCGGCATCGTACGGGTCAGCGGCCCCGACGCCCTGGCGGTGACGGACCGGGTGTTCACGCCCCTGCGGGGCGCGCCCATGAGCCAGCGGCCCGACCGGCGGCTCATCCTGGGAAAATTGAAGGCTTCGGACGGGGCGGTGCTGGACATCTGCCTGGCCACCGTCTCCCGGGGCCCGGACAGCTACACAGGGGAGGACACCGCGGAACTTCAGTGTCACGGCTCCCCTGTGGTTTTGCGCCAGGCGCTGGAGAGCCTCTTCGCCGCCGGGGCCAGGCAAGCCAAAGCCGGGGAGTTCACCCGCCGGGCGTTTTTGAACGGCCGGATGGACCTGACCCAGGCGGAGGCCGTCATCGACCTGATCGACGCGGAGACCCCTCAGATCGCGGAGAACGCCGCCGCCCAGCTGGACGGGGCCATCCGCAAAAATACGGACGCGGTCTACGACGATCTCACCGCCGTCTGCTCCCACTACCACGCGGTCATCGACTATCCGGACGAGGACATCGAGCCCTTTACGATGGAGCAATACCGCGCCACGCTGGAGGGCGCGGCGGCAAGGCTTTCCCGGCTGCTGGCCACCTTCCGGCGGGGGACCGTGCTGAAAAACGGCGTGCCCTGCGCCATCCTGGGCCGTCCCAACGCGGGCAAGAGCTCCCTTCTCAACGCCATTTTGGGCTACGACCGGGCCATCGTCACCGACATCCCCGGCACCACCCGTGACACCATCGAGGAAAAGGCGGTCCTGGGCGGGACGCTTCTGCGGCTGCTGGATACGGCGGGACTGCGGGACACGGACGACCCGGTGGAACGGGAGGGCGTGGTCCGGGCCAAAAGCGCGGCGGAGGCGGCCCAGCTGGTGCTGGCGGTGCTGGACGGCTCGGAGCCCCTGACGGCGGAGGACGAAGCTGTGCTGGCCGCGGCCAAGGCCGCGCCGAAGAGCGTCATTTTGCAGAACAAATCCGACCTGCCCGCCCGCTGGACCATGGAGGGAGCCATCCCCATCAGCGCCCGCACCGGCGCGGGGCTGGACGCGCTGGAGGCGGCGGTATCCGCCCTGTTCAAGGAGGCGGAGCCCCTGCCCGTGGGCGAGACGCTGACCAACCCCCGGCAGGCGGACGCGGTGAGCCGGGCGCTGGACTACGTCCGGGCCGCCAGGGAGGCCATGGACACGGGCTTCGCCCCCGACGCGGTGCTCACCGAGATCGAGGGGGCCCTGAACGCCCTGGGAGAGCTGTCCGGCCGCATCGTCCGGGAGGACGTGACCAACGGGATATTTTCCCGGTTTTGCGTGGGGAAATAAGGACATGTCTGTGATGCGAAAAGAGGCGGGGCCTACGGCTCCGCCTCCTCTATTTCTCGTCTCGAATATATTCTCCCACGGCGCAGTCCAAGATCCCGCAAAACACATCAATGGTGTGCGTACTGACGCTCTCGTTCCGCTTCAGCCTCGTGATCAGCGCAGGGCTGATGTTGAAAGTAGGGTGCGGATCTGATATGCTCAAATAGAAAACTCGCGATTGTGGGAGGCAACTATGAAAATTGAACACATAGCACTATATGTAAACGATCTGGAACATGCCCGAAACTTTTTTATGAAATATCTGGGTGCAAAATCGAACGATGGATACCATAACCCTCGGACGAATTTTCGTTCGTATTTTCTTTCGTTTGATGATGGTGCACGGCTTGAAATTATGAATAAGCCGGAAATGACGGATTTACCAAAAGAACTCGCGCGCACCGGATATGCACACATTGCATTTAGCGTGGGAAGCAAAGAGAAAGTAGATGCCTTGACAGCAGAACTGAAAGCGGACGGATATGCTATTGTGAGCGGTCCCAGAACAACGGGGGATGGTTATTACGAAAGCTGCATTGTTGCCATTGAAGAAAATCAAATTGAAATTACGGTTTGAACCTATATCTTCCACTTTTTCACTGAGATGAGTCGGGTTATGCAACAGGTGTGCATTTTGGATTTTTCGGGCTGAATTTCGGGCGAAATTTTGAGGAAAAATCCGAAAATGCACATGCCTGCATGTATTTGCTCAATTGGAATGTTTGATGATCCAAGAACTATTTTTGCTTCACGGGGAAGCCCGCAAGCTCCTTGTTCCGGCGCAGCAGAACGCAGATGAAGCATATATTTTCGAAAATAAGAACACGGCGCAAAAGACGACAGGAAAGCCCGCGGTTGAGACCGCGGGCTCTTCCGAATATCTCGACTGTCAGTACTGCTCCACGTCCTGGAGGGCGTCGTAGCCCTCCTCGCCGGTGCGGACCTTGACCACGTTCTCCACGTCGTAGACGAAGATCTTGCCGTCGCCGATGTGGCCGGTGTAGAGCACCTTCTTGGCCGTCTCGATGACCGTGCGGACGGGTACCTTGCTGACCACGATCTCCACCTGGATACGGGGCAGGAGGGTGATGTCCTGGACCACGCCCCGGTAATACTCCGGCTTGCCCTTCTGTACGCCGCAGCCCATCACGTTGGTCACCGTCATGCCGGTCACGCCGATGTCCAGCATGGCCGCCTTCAGAGCCTCGAACTTCTCCATATGCAGCAAAATGGTCACGTTGCTCATCTTCACCGAAGCGTCGGAGGCCACCGGCCTGGGAGAGCGGACCTGTACCGGCACCGCCTCGTCCACGGGCGCGGCGGGCACGTCGCCCGGACGGCCATCTCCGGCGGCGGCCACGGCGGGCATGCCCAGGGCGGGCATGAAGTCCGCGTAAGCGCTCACCAGGCCGTGCTCGGTCACGTCCAGACCCATCAGCTCCTCCTCCGGCTTCACCCGCAGACCGATGGTGGCCTTGATGAGCAGGAAGAAGATGGTGATGGTCACCGCCGTCCAGCCGATCACCGCCGCGATGCCCAAAAGCTGCACGCCCAGCAGGTGGAACCCGCCGCCGTAGAACAGCCCCGTCAGGCTGTCGTTGCCGGGGGCGGAAGTGGTGGCGAACAGTCCCACGGCGATGCCGCCCCAGACGCCGTTCAGGCAGTGGACCGCCACGGCGCCCACGGGATCGTCCACCCGCAGCTTGTTATCCAAAAACCACACGCCGAACACCACCAGCAGGCCGGATACCGCGCCAATGGCGATGGCGCCCGCGCAGTCGGTCACGTCGCAGGGGGCCGTGATGCCCACCAGACCCGCCAGGGACGCGTTCAGGCACATGGACACGTCCGGCTTGCCGTACTTCAGCCATGTGAAGATCATGCACACGGTGGTGGCCACGGCGGGAGCCACGGTGGTGGTCAGAAACACGCTCCCCAGCTGCTCCACGCTGGTGCAGGCCGCGCCGTTGAAGCCGTACCAGCCCAGCCACAGAATGAACACGCCCAGCTCTCCCAGAGGGATGTTGTGGCCGGGGAAGGCGTTGACCTTCACGACCTTGCCCTTGGCGTCCCTGGTGAACTTGCCGATCCGGGGCCCCACCAGGGCCGCGCCGATGAACGCGCACACGCCGCCCACCATGTGGATGGCCACGGACCCGGCGAAATCATGGAACCCCAGCTGACTGAGCCAGCCGCCGCCCCAGATCCAGTGGGCCTCAATGGGATAGATCAGCGCCGAGATCACGCCGGAGTAGATGCAGTAGGACAAAAACTTCGTCCGCTCCGCCATGGCGCCGGACACGATGGTGGCCGTGGTGGCGCAAAAGACCAGGTTGAACACGAAGTTGGACCAGTCAAAGTTTTCGTAGGCCGTGAAGATGTCGAACCCCGGCTTGCCGATGAAGCCCAGCACGTCCTCTCCCAGCAGCAGACTGAAGCCGATGAGAATGAACACGCAGGTGCCGATGCAGAAGTCCATCAGGTTCTTCATCAGGATGTTGCCCGCGTTCTTCGCCCTGGCAAATCCGCTCTCCACCATGGCAAAGCCCGCCTGCATCCAGAACACCAGCGCCGCGCCGATCAGAAACCACACGCCAAATATCTCGCCCGACAGACTCTCCAAGATCTCTTCCATTTTTCATTTCCTCCTCATATGCCGAGTAATTCAAAAAACGGCAGGGACGCCCCGACTACCATGTCGCGACGTCCTTGCCGTTTCATTGTACGCATGATAAACCCGCTTCGTTCTCTTGTCAAGGCACAATGCCCAAATTCAGGCCCCGGATTTGAACATTTTGTCAAATCCTCTGGTCTTTGCGCCCATGAGGACCGCCGGATTTATCACATTTTGCTATAGCAACCATAAGATGTTTTTATTTATCCGGGCGCATTTTTCATGCTTCCTTTCACTCCGGCATGGGCAGCATGACGCCCCCGGGCAGTTGTACATGATCTACCTCCGAGAGGACCACCGGCGAGGGAAACTGATAGCGAAACTCCGCCTGACTGTCCCCGTACGCGCCGCCCAGATCGGTGGTTTTGATCTCGGTCCCGTCGGCCAGCACGACGGTCACGGGGAGGGTGAGCATTGCGCCCTTCTCCCTTGTGTCCGGGTCGTATTCCACCTTCGCCACGGCCCCCAGAGCCGTGAGCTGAAAGGATGTGACGGTCATGTCCAGGCTCTGCCGTTCATACCCCTCGCCCTCCCGAACCACCAGCCTCTCCCCCTGGCATGGGACCGGCTCCGGGGCCAGCTCCGCCGCCTCTCCCCCGCTGGTGGGGAGGGTCAGCGTGAACTCCCACGGACCCTCGACGACCGTGTCCGGGCCGACGCGCAGCCTTTCCAGGCGCACCGTCCGCTCCGCTCCGTCCAGGAAACTGAAGTTGCTGCCCTGTCGGGCCGTGATCCCCTGGGTCCAGACGCAGGTCAGACCGCCACCCTCCTCCGACCAAATGACGGCGGCGGTATGGCCGCTGGCGGCGCCCTTGTCCGCGCCGTCCGCGCGGCCGATGGACAGGTCCCGCATGTCGATGACACCGCCGTCCGCGTCCAGCTTCGTCCCCGCCGGAGGATCGATCCGCAGCAGGATGCAGAAGTCGTATTGATCCGCCAGGGCCGAGCGGACCGTCACCGTCCAGCCGTTCACCGTGACGCTCTGGCCGATGTCCGCGGCGTTGGCATCGATATAGGCCGCCTGGCTGGCCGTGAGACCCCCTGACTTGTCCGCGAACCAGCTCTTGAACCAGTCCGCGCCGCCAAAATACCCGTAGGCCGTGGCGCTCAGGGCGAACACCAGCGCCGCCGCCAATGCCAGCGTCAGCGCCCGCCGTCCGGTCCGGCGGCGAGACCAGGCCACCTCCCTTGCTTCCTCCACCAAGGCCAGGTCCACCCCGCCGACAGCCTCCAGCAAAAGCTCGTTCCCCTTCACAGCAGTTCCTCCTTTTCCAGATATGCCCGCAGTCTTTTCCGGGTCCGGGCCAGCATGGACTTGACCTTGCTCTGGGAAAACCCGAACCGCGCCCCGATGTCCGCCACCGGGTCCAGATACCAGTACCGGCAGAGGAATACCCGCCGCTCTGTGTCCGGCAGGCCCTTCACGAAGCCGTTCACCGCCGCCGTCAGCTCCTCCAGCTCCAGCCGGGACGCCGTGTCCTCCGACGCAGGGACGCACTGGGCCAGCTCCTCCAGGGCCAGCGGGACCTGTCCTCCGCCCCGCTTGGCGGCATTGGCTGCCTTCCGGCGGTTCAGGGCGATCCGCCGGGTGATGCAGCCCAGATACGCCCCCAGCCGGGCGGGTCGGTCCTGGGGCATGGCGTTCCAGGCCCCCAGCCAGGTATCGTTGACGCACTCCCGCACGTCCTCGGTGTCGGCCAGGATGTTTCGCGCGATGGCGCGGCAGTAGCCGCCGTATTTGCTCTCCGTCTCCGCCAGGGCCCGCTCGTCCCTGGCCCAGTACAGGTCCACGATCCGAGAATCCTCCATGCCGCCGCCCCCTTTCACCTATATAGTCAACAAAAACCGGCCCCGGTCGCGCAAAACACAAAATGCCGCGCGCGTTTCCCGCCGGGGCGGTGAGTTTTCCGCTTGCGGACGCATACCTCGGAGCTCATTTCCGCCTGACCGGCAAAAAAACACACGGCAGGGTCCATCTGCCGTGTCTTTTGTTCTATGCTCCGAGCGCTTATCCCGCGGCGTAAGCGGCCGCGATAAAGGTCCGGGCGGCCTCGGCGTTATCGTTGGTCGTATTCTCCAGCGTGGCCTGGATGAAGGGCTTGCGCTCCCGGACGAAGCGCAGGATGCGGCTGTAATCCATCTCCCCCGTACCGGCGGCGACGCTGCGCAGCTTGTCCCCTTCCCGGACGAAGTCCTTCAAATGGACCACCGCCACATACTCGCCCAGCTTGTCGATGGCGTCGGCAAACACCCGGTCCCGCTCGTCGGCGTTGCCGGTGTACAGCAGGTTCACCGGGTCCAGGATGATCCGCAGATCATGGCTGCCGATGCTCTTGAGCACCTTCAGGGCCCGGTCGGCGTTGTAGACGATGTGGTTCCACACCGGCTCGATGGCCACGGTCACGCCGTAGCTCTCCGCGCATTCCACCACCGGCGCCAGGCCCCGGATGAACGTCTCCAGCGCCTCGTCCGTGTGGGTGTTGGCGTCCAGCTTGTACTCGGCGTTGGGCGCGCCGGTCTCCGTGCCCACCACACCGGCGCCCATGATGGACGCCACCCGGATATGGCCGTAGTACCGGCTCTGGATCTCCCGGAGCTTCGCCGGGTCCGGGTGCGCCAGGTTCAGATAGCAGCCCAGCACGGCCACATCCAGCCCCGCCCGGGCGAACACGCCCTTCGCATACATCCCCAGCCCCTCCGTCAGGGCCGCGGCGTCAAAGCTCACGCCGCCGATCACCTTGGCAAAGGCCAGGTGCACGCAGGAAAAGCCCTCCTGCCTGGCCGTCCGGGCGCGGGCCTCCATGGTCTGCTTTTCCGGGCCCAGGCCCGCGTTCACATCGTGCAAACGGATACCGATCTGGATCATAGCGCTCCTTTCCCGCGGCCCTCCAGGGCCGCGGCGTTCCAAAAAACGCAATGAGCGGGGCGTTCGCCCCGTCCATGCTTACGGCGTATAGGAAAATCGTTCGTTGAGCCAGGTCTGGCACAGGGGCAGCCAGGCCCGGCATACGCTGTCCGGCGTCTCCACCTCCTGGGTACAGGTGGAGGTTCCGTGTCCGCCCGTGGCGAACATGTGCAGTTCAAAGGGCACGCCATGCGTTTTCAGCGCCGCGGCCAGCATCAGGCTGTTCTCCGGCGGAACGCTGTCGTCCTCGCCGCCGTGCCACAAAAACGTGGGCGGGAAATCCGCCGTCACCCGCTCGGGCAGATGCAGCTTCGCCCGCATGGCCGGGTCGCCGCCGGACACCCACATGACGGACTCCTCATGGGCAAAGTCCTTCGTGCTGATCACCGGATAGCACAGCGCCAGCGCGTCGGGCCGCACGCCCTCCGGCAGACCCACGGTCGGATCGTTCCAAAAGGCACCCAGACTGGCGG
Source organism: uncultured Oscillospiraceae bacterium (assembly GCA_947629245.1). GTDB lineage: Bacteria > Bacillota > Clostridia > Oscillospirales > Oscillospiraceae > CAJOIG01. The sequence continues at coordinate 39,384 of CANRDC010000010.1, forward strand.
CCAGGTGCCCGCCCGCCGAAAAGCCCATCACGGCGACCTTTCCGGGGTCGATATGCCACGCCCCGGCGTTTTCCCGCACGAGGCGCACCGTCTCCGCCAGCTCCCACAGGGGCCGAAAATCCGCCGCCTTCTCCGCCCCGGAATATTCCAGGATGAACGCCTGGTATCCCATGGCCAGGAACGCGAACGCTGGCGGGTCCTCCTCCCGGGGGGAGCACCAGCGGTAGGCTCCCCCGGGGCAGATGACCAGCGCCGGTCGGACCTTATGGGCCCGGAGGGTGTCGTAGTCCTCCTGGATATATCCCGTCACCCGGCCGTCCAGCGCCCGGAAGGAAACGGTCCGCATCAGGGCTGCTTGCCGATGTAGGCCAGGATGCCGCCGTCCACATACAGGATGTGGCCGTTGACGAAGTTGGACGCGTCGGAGGCCAGGAACACCGCGGGACCCATCAGGTCCTCCGCCTCGCCCCAGCGGCCCGCGGGGGTCTTGGAGACGATGAACTGGTCGAAGGGATGGCGGCTGCCGTCGGGCTGGCGCTCCCGCAGGGGCGCGGTCTGGGGCGTGGCGATATAGCCGGGGCCGATGCCGTTGCACTGGATGTTGGCCTCGCCGTACTCGGAGCAGATGTTCCGGGTGAGCATTTTCAGGCCCCCCTTGGCCGCGGCGTAGGCGCTGACCGTCTCCCGGCCCAGCTCGCTCATCATGGAGCAGATGTTGATGATCTTGCCGTGGCCCTTGGCGATCATGCCGGGGATCACGGCCTTGGCGCAGATGAACGGGCCGGTCAGGTCGATGTCCACCACCTGGCGGAAGTCCTCGGCGCTCATCTCCAGCATGGGGATGCGCTTGATGATGCCCGCGTTGTTCACCAGGATGTCCACGCCGCCAAGGTCCGCCTGGATCTTCGCCACCAGGTCGGCCACCTGGGCCTCGTCGGTCACGTCGGCGATGTAGCCCTTGGCGTCGATGCCTTGCTCGGCATAGGCGGCCAGGGCCTTGTCCATATTGCTCTGGCTGCGGCAGTTGAAGACGATCTTCGCTCCCGCGCCCGCCAGGGCCTGGGCGATGGCGAAGCCGATGCCGTAGGCCGCGCCGGTGACCAGGGCCACCTTGCCCTCCAGAGAAAACTGTTTCATCATATCCATCGTACTATACCTTCCTTTCCCGCTCAGCGCAGGTCTGTGGAGTTGATGTTGTCCATATCGTCAAAGGCCTGGTTCTCGCCGCCCATGGCCCAGATGAACGTGTAGTTGGAGGTGCCGCAGCCGCTGTGGATGGACCAGGACGGGGAGATCACCGCGTCGAAGTTCTGCATGACCAGATGCCGGGTCTGCTGGGGCTGGCCCATGAAGTGCATGACCACGTGGTCCTGGGGGATCTCAAAGTAGGTGTACACCTCCATGCGGCGCTCATGGGTGTGGCTGGGCATGGTGTTCCACACGCTGCCCGGCGCAAGCTGGGTCAGGCCCATGGAAAGCTGGCAGGTGGGCAGCACGTCCGGGTGGATGAACTGGTTGATGACCCGCTTGTTGGCGTTTTCCGCCTCGCCGCAGGGCCGGTGATTGGCCTTTTCATAGGTCAGCAGCGTGGTCTTGTAGCTGGTATGGGCCGGGGTGGAGGCCAGATAGAACCTGGCGGGCTGGGCGGGGTCGTCGCTGGAAAAGACCACCTTTTCCGCGCCCTTGGCGATGTACAGGCAGTCCTCGTAGCCCAGCTCGTAGCGCGTTCCGTCCACCTCGATGGCGCCCTTGCCGCCCAGATTGAACACGCCCGCTTCCCGGCGCTCCAGGAAGAAATTGGTGCCGAAGTTGGCCCAGACGTCGATGCCCTTGTCAATGGGCACCGCCTCGTGCACGGGCATGATGCCCATGACCACCATCCGATCCACGTGGGAGTAGGTGGCCTGGACCGTGTCAGGCTGATAGAGGTCGGTAATGAGAAATTCCCTGCGCAGCTCCTCGGTGGTATAGCGCTTCACGTCGTTGGGGCTGGCAGAATAGCGGATATCCATAGAATAAGGTCCTCCTTATTTGATGACTTGCTCGGTCTCCCCGTCGAAGACATAGACATTCTCCACCGGGACGGAGAAGGCGATCTTCTCGTCCAGCTCCGGCGTATCGTGGGGGTCCACCTTCAAAATGGCCTTCTCCTCGCCGGCGGTGATGTAGATATTGGTATTGTCGCCCAGCATCTCGGTCAGCTCCACCACGGCCTCCAGCTGATAGGCACCGTCGACCCTGCCCAGTTCGATGGACTCGGGGCGGAACCCGAACACCAGCTCCTTGCCCTCGTACCGGGCGGTCTTGTCCCCCAGCTTCTTCGTCAGGTCCAGCACGTTGTCCCCAAAGGTCAGCTTTCCGCCCTTGACCGTGCCCCGGACGAAGTTCATGGGCGGCTCGCCGATGAACCCGGCCACGAACACGTTCTCCGGCTGGAAGTACAGCTCATAGGGCGTGCCGATCTGCTGGACATAGCCCTCCTTCATGACCACGATCCGGTCGGCCAGGGTCATGGCCTCGGTCTGGTCGTGGGTCACGTAGATGGTGGTGGCGCCGGTCTCCCGGTGGATCTGAGCGATCTCGGAGCGCATGGTGACGCGCTGTTTGGCGTCCAGGTTCGACAGCGGCTCGTCCATCAGGAACACGCCCACCTTGCGGATGATGGCCCGGCCGATGGCCACGCGCTGGCGCTGGCCGCCGGACAGAGCCCTGGGCAGCCGGTCCAGATAGTCCGTCAGGCCCAGGATGCGGGCGGTGTTCTTCACCTTCTGCTCGATCACGTCCTCGTCCACGCCCTGGAGCGTCAGGCCGAAGGCGATGTTGTCAAAGACCGTCATCTGGGGATACAGCGCGTAGCTCTGGAACACCATGGCGATCTCCCGCTCCCGGGGGCCCATCTCATTGGCGCGCTTGCCGTTGATGAGGAACTCGCCGTTGGATATCTCCTCCAGACCCGCGATCATCCGCAGCGTCGTGGATTTCCCGCAGCCGGAAGGGCCCACAAAGACGATGAACTCGCCCTTCTCGATCTCCATATTGAAGTTATGGACCGCATGGTAGCCGTTCGGATAGATCTTATTGATGTCTTTCAGCGTCAAGTACGGCATAATTGATGTCTCCTTACTCATTGGTTTTGCAGTTCGCGACATGGTCCGGGGCGCTGTATATTATCGTTATCCGTATGGACAAAACCGACAAAATTTGATAAACTATACTATCACGCGGTGGAAAACCCACCTGCGGAAAGGAGTCTGCGAAGGGTGTATTCGATCATCTATGCGGGCCGTCATCCGCTGACGACGGGCGTCTCCCGCCACATGCACACCACCTGGGAGCTGATCTTCTGCACCAGCGGCAGCGGCGCTCTCGTCTTTGACGACAGGACCCTCTCCTACGCGGAAAACGACGTGGCCGTCATTCCCCCGCACATCCCCCACTCCAACCGGAGCGACGACGGCTTCACGAACATACATGTCAACATCTCGGACATGCCTCTCGCTTACACGGAGCCGGTGATCGTCCGGGCCGATCCCAACGGCTTTCTGCTGGACGCCTTCAACGCGGTGTATTACTTCTTCACCGGCGGTAAGGAGGACAAGACCTTTCTCCTGCCCCTGTACGGCCAGCTCATCGCGGCCTTTCTGAAAGTCAGCCAGCCCGCCGGGTCCCGCAGCAGCGTCGTGCTGGATATCGAGAACAACATCCTGCAGAATTTTTCCGACTGCGGCTACGACCTGCACGCCTATCTCCGGACCCTGCCGTTCAGTCCGGAATACCTGACGAAGCTGTTCAAGCACGAGACGGGCATGACGCCCTTCCAGTACCTGAAAAACTGCCGCCTGGAAAACGCCGCCAATATCCTCACCGTGATGTACGGCCGGGGCAGCATCTCCGACGCGGCCCGCCTGTGCGGCTTCAACGACCCGCTGTACTTCTCCCGCCAGTTCCGGAAACGGTACGGCGTGTCCCCCCGAGACTTCAAATCGGTCATGGCCCCGGACGGGGACAGCGTGAAGACTATGCTGTGAGCCGCTTGATCTCCGTATAGGCCAGCACGAAGGGCGCCACGCCCTTGGCGTCGTTGGCCACCACCGGCTCGGAGATGTAGTACTCATAGGACCCGTCGCGTCGGCGGTTGTTCTCCGGCCCCAGGCCCGCCACCAGGCAGATACCGCCCAGGTCCAGGCCGCTGTCCGTGAAGGTCAGATACTTATCCATGATGCCGTCGAAGGTCTTTTGGCCCTTGGCGGCATATTCCTTGCCCAAAACGCCCAGCCGCGCGCCCTTGAGCATGGCGTAGGCCATCATGGCGCTGCCGCTGGTCTCCAGATAGTTCCCTTCCCGGCCGCCCTGATCCGGCACCTGCCAGTAAAGGCCCGTCTCGCCGTCCGCATAACGGCTCACCGCCGCCATCAGGTCCGCGAAGATCCCCGCCAGCTCCCGGCGCTCCTCCCCCTCCGGGAGGATGTCCGTCAGGTCCGCCAGCGCCACGGCGAACCACCCCAGAGAGCGGAGCCAGAAATTCTTCGAGCAGCCGGTCACCGGGTCCGCCCAGAACGCGGTCCGGGAGGCGTCGTAGCCGTGGTAGTAAAGGCCCTTCTCCCGGTCCAGCATCCGCTCGTGGACCGTGCGGATCTGCCGGACGATGTCCGAGTAGTCCCTGCGGCCGAAGTGCTTTTCATACAGCGCCCGGAAGGGCTGGGCCATATAAAGGCCGTCCAGCCAGACCTGGTTGGGATAGATGGCCTTGTGCCAGAAGCTGCCCTCCGCCGTCCGGGGCTGGGCGTCCAGCTGCCGGGCCAGGCCGTCCGCCGCCAGGCGGTACTTCTCCTTGCCCGTGCGGTCGTACAGCTCAAAGAGGACCCGGCCCTCGTTGATGTCGTCCAGATTGTGGTCGTCCGGCTTGAAGGTGCGGATGGAGCCGTCCTCCCGCACGAAGTGGTCCGCCACCTTCTCCGCGAAGGCCCCGTAGCGCCCGTCGCCGGTGATGCGGGTCATCTCCATGAGCGCGGTGAGCATGCAGCCGTCGATATAGTTCCAGGACGCCTTCTTGCCCTCCCGGAGCTTCTCCATGTTCCAGGCGGTGCGCTCCGGGGTGGAGCTCTCCACCAGCTGGAGCACGTAAGCGTCGATCCTGCCGTAATCCATCAGTCCACCTCAAAATCCGTCTTTTCGATGTCCTCGCAGTGGTCCGCGATCAGGCCCTCGCCCTCCACGCCGGTAAGATGCACGTTATGCACCCGTATCCGGCGCACATTGTCCAGATACAGTCCCAAGCGGCAGCGATTCTGGGCGAAGTTCTGCATGGCGGGCACGCCGGGCTTCGCGTCCTCGGCAAAGCGGACGCTGATATCCGCCAGCTCCACCTGGTCGATGGGGCTCTCCGTGAGCCCGTCGATGTAGCAGGCCGCCACCTCCGCGCCGGTGCACTCCATGTTGCGGAAGGAGAATTTCCCCATGCGGGGGGTCCGGTCGTCGACGGGGAGTTTTTTACGGGACCAGACATACTCCGTGTACCGGTCCGGGTCGCAGCAGTTGTACCACAGATTGATGACGATGGGCGTGAGTACGTTCTCCATGCGGATATTGTTAAAGGACACGTCGGTGATATAGCTGTCCTTGCCCCGGCCCCGGCGGGATTTGATCCGCAGGCCCCGGTCCGTGGCCCGGAAATAACACTGACTCACGCTCAGATTTTGTATACCGGCGGCCAGCTCGCTGCCCAGCGTCACCGCCCCGTGGCCGAACTGCATCAGGCAGTTTCGGATCATATGGTGGTCGGCGGGCCTTTTATATTTGCGGCCCATGTCGATCTTGCCGGACTTGATGGCGATGCAGTCGTCGCCCACGGAGAACCGGCAGCCGATGATATTGACCCCGTCGCAGCTCTCCGGGTCGATGGCGTCGGTGTTGGGGCTGTCCTTGGGAGCCGTGACGGCGCAGTCGTACAGGGACACGTCCTCGGAAAAGAAGGGGTGCAGGTGCCAGGACGGGCCGTTGGCCACCGTCACGCCGTGCAGGGTGATATGCTTCGAGCGGTTAAGGAACACCACCCTCGGCCGGGCGGCCGGGAAGCTTTTGAAGTCTCCCCACCAGTCGCCGTTTTGCCCGTTGCCGTCGATCACGCCCCGGCCCACGACGGTCACGTCCTCCGCGTAGGAGGCGTGCAGCAGGGACTGGTACATGTCCCCCTCGATGCCCTCGAAACCGGCCTGGGGCAGCTCCCGGCCCGTGACCGGGTCGACGCAGACGCCCCGGATGATGGGATAGCGCTCCCGCTCCGTGGAGCCCAGGAGCGTGGCGCCCTCCGAAAGCTCCAGGGTGATATGGCTCTTCAGCGCCAGCGGCAGCGTCAGATACGTCCCCGGCGGGAAAAACAGCCTGCCGCCCTCCGGCAGGAAGTTGATGGCCGCCTGGATGGCGACCGTGTCCTCGTGGACGCCGTCGCCCGCCGCGCCGAAGTCCCGCACGCTGACGCAGCAGCGCTCGCTCCGGGTGCGGACCTGCGCCCGCTCCTCTCCGCCGGAGGCGAAGCGGACCGCGATCTCGTACTCCCTCTCCGGCGTCAGGCTGAACAGGGAGAACACGTTGGCGTCGCCCCGCAGGACCTGTACGCCGTCCACGCAGACGGTATATTCCTCCGGCGCGTAATACGGTCGGCTGCTCTCAAGCTCAAAGCACGCGGAACTGCTCCCGCGATAGAGGACGTGTATCATAAACGGCTGTCACACCTCCCGTTATTTCGCGCGGCCTCGGAAAAGGCCCTTGAAAAACAGCTTGATCTGGATCAGCAGCACGTCGAAGCCCATGCAGAAGATCCCGAACAGGATGGGCTCCACCCCCAGCGGCACGGTATCCGCCGCGCCGGTGAAGTGGATGATGGTCAGGTTGATGACGTTGTACAGCAGCGCCACCAATATGAGGATCACATAGCCGTACAGGATATTCAGCGGGAAGCTGATAAATCCCTTCTTGGGGAACATCATCCACCGGTCGTTGGCCCCCTGGGTCTTGGAGATGAAGCGCAGCACGTTGTTCGTCAGAAGGTCGGTGACGATGCCCAGAGCCGTGCCCGTGACGAACAGCATGTCCAACTGGTCGGCATAGTAGTTGCCCAGGCCCCACATGAAGAAGAAGCACACGGCCCCGGCGAACCAGGCCTTGATGAACAGCGCCTTCACCCAGTCGGCGATCTTCACCTTGCCGTGGGAACGGTAGGCCCGAAGCTCCTCCTCGGACACCTTGGGGGAGTTGGCCTCGTTGGCGGTCACAAGGTCGTCTACCGCCTTCGTATTCAGCTTGTAGTAGTCCTTCTGCCGGTCGATCTCAGGCTTGCCGCCCTTGGACGCGCGCTTGCTCATGGGCGGTCCGTCAGGCCTCGCCGGAGATGTCTATCTCGTCCATGGCGCCGTTGTCCACGACCTCCACAGATGTCTTGATCTTCCGGATCAGCTTGGAGTACACCGGCAGCAGCACGGTCAGCGCGATCCCGCCGCACAGGATGCCGATGTGCATGCGGACATATTTCTGGGCGGAGGCGATGTATGCGGTGGCGTCCGTGATGGTGATGGGGTTCTCCGCCCGGGTGAGGGCGTTGCTGATGCAGCGCAGGTAATAGGCGTCCGCGAAGATGACCACGCCCAGCATCGCGAACATCAGCGCCAGCATGGGCACGTTCACCTTTTTCCGGTAGGGGAAGGCGTTCATGAAGCACACCAGGCTCAGCATGGAAAACAGCATTGTCGCGAAGCCGGAAAGGCCCATGCCCGGCCCCTGGATCTTGGCGGTGGTATCGGACACGTGCATCAGGTTCAGCGAATACACCAGAAACCCTATTACCAGCACGACCAGCGGGATCATCTGGGGCCGGCGCTTGATGGACACCAGGAACTTCCGCCACGCCTCCTTGAGGCCAGCGGCGAGCCTCTGGCCAAAGGGTTTTTTCTCGCTCTGTTTCGTTGCCATGCTCACTCACCCTTCCTTATGGCGTTGGTCGTCTCCTTGTCGAAAAAGTGCTTCCGTTTGAAGGAGAAGCTGATCGCATCGCCGGTCTTGTAGTCGCTCCAGCCCTTGAGCTTGGCGGAGATCTTCGCGCTGGCCGCCTTGGACGAACCGATGTGCCCGTGGACCAGCGTGTTCATGCCCAGATTCTCGTTGCTGCTCACCGTGACGGGAACATCCGGGCCCTCCGTCACATCCTCAGGCCGCACGCCGAGAACGATCGTCCTGCCGTTGTACGCCTTGAGGGTATCCTGCTCCTCCGCCGTCAGAGCCACCTGGAAGCCCTCGCCGGTGAGCGCGCCGCCGGAGACGGTCACGTCGTAGAAGTTCATGGGCGGCAGGCCGATGAAACCGGCCACGAAGATGTTGGCCGGGGAGTCGTACAGCTCCAGGGGCGTGCCCACCTGCTGGACATAGCCCATGGACATGCACACGATCCGGTCCGCCAGGGTCAGGGCCTCGGTCTGGTCGTGGGTGACGTAGAGCATGGTGGCGCCCAGGCGCTTGTGCAGCAGCAGTATCTCCCGGCGGGTAGCGCCGCGGAGCTTGGCGTCCAGGTTCGACAAGGGCTCGTCGAACAGGAACACCTTGGGGTTGCGCACGATGGAACGGCCCATGGCCACACGCTGGCGCTGGCCGCCGGACAGCTGGGCCGGTTTTTTATTCAACTGGCTGGTCAGACCCAGGATCTCCGCCGCAGCCAGGACTTTTTTATGGATCACATTGGGGTTTTCCTTGCGCATGGTCAGGGAGAAGGCCATGTTCTCATAGACCGTCATATGGCCGTAAAGGGCGTAGTTCTGGAACACCATCGCCATATCCCTGTCCTTGGCGGGGGTGACGGTGATATCCTTCCCGTCCAGAAAGAGCCTGCCCGCGGAGATGTCCTCCAGACCGGCCACCATCCGCAGGGTGGTGGACTTGCCGCAGCCGGAGGGACCCACCAGCACGATCAGCTCCCCGTCCTTCACGTCCAGGTTGAAGTCAAAGACAGCCTGGACTTTATTGTCGTATATCTTATCGATATGCTGTAAGCTCAATGTGGCCATGTCTTCCCCTCCTTACGCGCTCTGGGTCTGGGTCTCGATGGTCTTCAGATGCGCCGCCAGCTCCCGGCAGCGGATGAAGTTGACCGCGGCGGACGCCAGCAGGCAGGCCGCCGACAGGAGCAGCAACGCCACCACATAAATGAACGTCTTGTCCCCCATGACGGAGACGGTCTCGCCGTTGACAAGGGTGGCGGCGGCATGGGCACGGGCGGGGATGATGAAGATCCGCACGATCTGCCCCAGGCCGATCGCCGCCAGAAGCCAGGTGTAACCGGCCTTATAGTTCTTCACGCCCTCGGACGCCAGGAACACCGCCAGCAGGAACACCAGATTGTATACGATGGAGGCGCCGATCAGGATCGTGTAGTAGTACGTGCCCACGTCGGACTGGTAGATCCTGACGAAATAGAGCACGTCGAACAGGATGCCCAGGATCGCCAGGTTGGCGGCCAGGGAGTTTTTCACGTATCTCATCCGGTCTCTTTTGACCATGCGTTCTTCCGTCATCACGCCGCGGCCTCCTTTCCCGCTTTCACGAGCTTTGCTTCCTGTTTCATGAGGCAGGCCTTCCACACCGCGTTGGCAACCAGCAGCACGCTCACCAGCAGCACCAGGCCGAACACGCCGTAGTGGGCGTCGAACCAGAACGTGGACTCGGTATACAGCGTGCCCCACATATCCGCGTGCTCCTTCAGCGCGGCGAAATCCACCTGCAGGAACTGGCCCTTGAATATCTCGATGTAGCTGTGGGCAAACACCGACAGGGCAACGCCCGCCGCGGCGTACACGCCGGTGGCGAAATAGTTGCCGATATAGTAGCGCCGACGCGTATGGGTGTTGGTGACGAACAGCAGCACGGCCAGCAGGATCAGGCCGATGCTGTACACCAGAAATACGCGGTTGAACTCCTGCATGTTGTAGTACACGATGGAGCCGGGCACGCTGGTCTGCGTCAGATCGTTGGGGTTGCGCATGGTGCTGTACAAGCTGTCATAGAGATCGGTCATGATCCCCAGAGAATAGAGGAACACTAACGCGCTCACAAAGATAGCCGCCAGGCACAGGACCTTTTGCGCGAGCATCTGTTTTTTGTACATGACAACCTCCTTCCGGGGGAAGCTCCGCCCCTGCACCGGGGAGCTTTCGCCCCCCGGCGCGTTGGGATCAGTATTTTTTCGGCAGTCCTCCGCCCGGTCGGACCGGGCAGAGGCTGTCGCGCCAGGGTCAATGCGTTGGGGATAAGGTATCAGCCGATGGTCGCGTAGTAGTCAAGAGCGCGGGTCCAGGCGTCCTGCTTCAGAGCCAGATACTGCTTGCCGCTCCAGGCGTTCGCCACGTGATCGGCGGAGCTGGCGGCGTCAGACATGTTGGCGTCGGTGTAGCCGGAGACGATCTCCTCGACCAGGATGTTGCTGCCGTCCTTGTTCTGGTTGAACTTCTCGGTCAGATCGGTATAACCGGCGATCATCTCGTTCTCCTGCTGCGTGGTGGGCAGGACGGTGGGCACGGAGGTGTACCAGCTGTTCTCGGCAACGGCCAGCTCGGGGTGCTTGATGGTGCCCAGGGCGATGGC